>NZ_AP014627.1:6730000-6885464 GCF_001547895.1 Pseudomonas sp. Os17
GCTGCAAGCTCCAAGCTCCAAGCTTGTAGCTAGCCACTTGCAGCTTGCAGCTGCTTTTATCCTCCACCGAGACTGACGATGTTATTTCAGCAATCCACACGACTGGCACAGGTCAACTGCCCCCTGGGACCGGACGTCCTGCTGCTCAAGAGCATGGGCGGCGGCGAGGAGCTGGGGCGGTTGTTCGACTACCAGCTGCAACTGACCTCCAGTGACGCCAACATCGACCTCAACCAGTTGCTGGGCAAGCCCATGGGCCTCAGCGTGCAGCTGGACGGCGGTGGCCAGCGGCACTTCCACGGCATCGTCGCGCGCTGCAGCCAGAACATCGACAGCGGCCAGTTCGCCAGCTACCAGGTCACCCTGCGGCCCTGGCTGTGGCTGCTCAGCCGCACCTCCGATTGCCGGATTTTCCAGCACCTGAGCATCCCGCAGATCATCAAGCAGGTGTTCCGCGACCTGGGCTTTTCCGATTTCGAAGACGCCCTCAGCCGCCCCTACCGGGAGTGGGAGTACTGCGTGCAGTACCGCGAAACCAGCTTCGATTTCGTCAGCCGGCTGATGGAGCAGGAAGGCATCTACTACTTCTTCCGCCACGAGAAGGACCGCCACGTGCTGGTGCTGGCCGACGCCTATGGCGCCCACAGCAGCGTGCCCGGCTATGCCACCGTGCCCTACTACCCACGGGACGAGCAGCAGCGCGAGCGCGACCACATGTTCGACTGGCACCTGGCCCAGGAGGTGCAGCCGGGCTCGCTGGAACTCAACGACTACGATTTCCAGCGCCCCAGCGCGCGCATCGACGTGCGCTCGGCCATGCCCCGGCCCCACGCCGCCGGCGACTACCCGCTGTATGACTACCCGGGCACCTACGTGCAAAGCAGCGACGGCGAGCACTACGCGCAGACCCGCATCGAAGCCCTGCAGAGCCTGCACGAGCGCATCGAGCTCAGCGGCAACGCGCGGGGCCTGGGCGTGGGCAACCTGTTCACCCTCAGCGGTTTCAGCCGCCAGGACCAGAACCGCGAATACCTGATCGTCGGCATCCGCTACTACGTGGTCCAGGAGAGCCTGGAAACCGGCGGTGGTGGCGGCTCGGCGCAGTTCGAAAGCCACCTGACCTGCATCGATGCCCAGCAGAGCTTCCGGCCCCTGGCCAGCACCCACAAGCCGATGGTCCAGGGCCCGCAGACCGCGCGGGTGGTGGGCCCGGCCGGGGAGGAGATCTGGACCGACCAGTACGGCCGGGTCAAGGTGCACTTCCACTGGGACCGCCACGACCAGTCCAACGAAAACAGCTCGTGCTGGATTCGCGTGTCCCAGGCCTGGGCCGGGAAGAACTGGGGCTCGATGCAGATCCCGCGCATCGGCCAGGAAGTGATCGTCAGCTTCCTCGAAGGCGACCCCGACCGCCCGATCATCACCGGCCGGGTGTACAACGCCGAGCAGACCGTGCCCTACGACCTGCCGGCCAACGCCACCCAGAGCGGCATGAAGAGCCGGTCGAGCAAGGGCGGCAGCCCGGCCAACTTCAACGAAATCCGCATGGAAGACAAAAAGGGCGCCGAGCAGCTGTACATCCACGCCGAGCGCAACCAGGACATCGTGGTCGAGGTCAACGAAAGCCACTCGGTGGGCAACAACCGCAACAAGAGCATCGGCCACGACGAGTACGTGACCATCGGCAACAAGCGCACGCGCATCGTCCAGCACGTGGATGAGCTGACGGTGGGCGAGAAGAAGCTCGACAGCATCGGCCAGAGCTACGTGATCGAGGTCGGCGAACGCCTGCGCCTGGTGTGCGGGGCCAGCATCCTGGAGCTCAATGCCAGCGGCCAGATCAACCTGTGCGGGGTCAACATCAGCGTGCATGCCTCGGCCGATGCCGAGATCAATACCGGTGGCGTGCTGCACCTGAACAACGGCGGCGGCCCGGGCACCACCACCGAGGGCCAGGGTGTGCAGGGCGCCATCAGCGCCAAGGCCAAAGCCCCCTTTTCCGCCCCCAAAGGCTAACGAACGGATGCCCATGCCATGACCTATCGCCTCAATGAATTGCAGTTCCAGCCCCCTGCCGGCGAACTGCAGGACGCCTCGATCAACATCCTCAAGTTCCCGGCCCTGGGCACTTCGCTGATCGTCAGCCGCAGCCTGCTGGGCGACGGCGAAACCCTGGAGAGCAGCCTGGCCAGCCAGCTGCAGCGGCTGGAACAGCAAGTGCAGGAACTGCGGGTCAAGGGTCCGCAGCCGGTGCTGCTGGGCCCGGCCCAGGACATTCCGGGCCTGGAGCTGCTCAGCCAGTTCAGCAAGGGCAGCGAAAAGGTGTTCCAGTTCCAGCTGGCCCTGGTGCTGCCGGGCACCCGGCAGATGCTCGCCATGAGCTACGTCAAGGCGCAGAAACTCGGCGACGCCGAAGCCGCGCATTGGGCGCAGATCAAGCACAGCCTGGTGCTGGGCTGAGACCGGGGCATGTCTGACGCGCTGTGGGCCGCCCGACTGGGCGACGGGCTGGAACACACCTCGATGATGGCCGACATCCTCGGCGGTGTGCTGGAGGTGGCGGCCAACGTCGCCATCGGCGCCCTGGCGACCATGGCGGTGGCCGCGGCGGCGGGCATCACCGTGGCCACCGGCGGCCTCGGTGCCTGCGTACTGGGGCTGGTGGTGGGCGTGGTGGTCGGCGTGGTCATGAGCAAGACCGGCGCCGACAAGGGCCTGAGCAATTTATGCGAGGGCTTCGCCAATGCCCTGTTCCCGCCCTCGATCCAGGCCACCATTGCCAGCGGCTCGAAAAAGGTCCTGACCAACAACAAACCGGCGGCCCGCGCGGCCGGTATCGCCCCGCCGTCGCAGATCAGCGGCGACGGCGCCGAGGAAGGCGAAGCCACCGACACCCCTTCGGCCACCCCGGAGGAAGGCCCGGGCTTTCTCGACATGGCCAAGGAATTCTTCTCGCAGATGTGGCGGCCCACCGTGGCCTCCCCGGCGCCCGGCTCGCAGACCAAGGAACTGGACCTGGTGACCTGCACCAAGCACCCGCCGATGCCCCTGCAGTACCTGGCCGAAGGCTCGGAAAAGGTCAGCATCGACGGCCAGCCGGCGGTGCGCAGCGGTGACCGCAGCACCTGCGACGCCAAGGTGGTATCCGCCGGACCGATCTCCCCCGACGTGACCATCGGTGGCGGCTCGGTGGTGGTGCGCGAGATCCGCAGCGGCAAGACCCCGGGGGTTGGCCTGGCGGTGAGCGCGCTGATGATGCTCAAGGGCGGCAAGGGCAAGTTCCTCAGCAACCTGCCGTGCATGCTGATGGCCGGGGTCAATTCGTTTGTCGTCAGCCAGGCGACCAATGCGCTGACCCAGGCTATCGCCGGGTCGCCGAATCCGGTGCATGCCGCGACCGGGGCCAAGGTGCTAGGTGGCGAGGATGACCTGGACTTCGTCCTCCCCGGCATGCTGCCGATCACCTGGCAGCGCTTCTACAACAGTCGCGATGAACGCCAGGACGGCCTGTTCGGGACCGGCTGGAGCGTGCCCTTCGAAGTCAGCGTACAGATCGAGACGCATCCCGAGGGAGGCGAACGGCTGCTTTACACCGATGAGCAGGGACGCCAGATCGACATGGGCTCGATTGCTCCGGGTGGCGCCATGTTCAGCCCCGGAACCGGCCTGAGCGTAAGGCGCAATACCGATGGCCGCTTGCTGATCGAAAGCAGCGATGGCGTGTATCGGCTGTTCGAGCCCAGCCCCGGCAACCCGTTGCGACTGCGCCTGAGCCTGCTGGGGGATCGCAACGACAACCGGATCCATCTCGAATACGACCCGAGTGGACGCATCACCCGCCTGCGGGACAGTTTCGACCTGCTCCAGGTGGAGCTGATTCCCAGCAACCAATGGCCAGGACGGCTGGCGCGGATCGAGCGGCTGCACGCCGACCAGCAGCGCGAGGTCCTGGCCAGTTATGACTACGATACCCAGGGCAATCTCGTCCAGGTGCGCGATACCAGTGGCCAAGTCAGCCGACGCTTTGCCTATGACCCGCAGCGGCGCATGGTGGAGCATCAACTGCCCACCGGCTTGCGTTGTTTTTATGCCTGGGCCCGGGTCGATGAGCGCGAATGGCGCGTAGTCCGGCACTGGACCGACGCCGGTGACGAGTACCATTTCGACTACGACCTGCAAGCCGGTATTACCCGCATCACCGATGGTCTGCAGCGTCAGAGCCTGCGCAAATGGAACCCTCAGCACCAGATCACCGAATACCAGGACAAGCTTGGCCAGGTCTGGCGGTTCCAGTGGAACGAAGAGCGCCAGTTACTCGGCGCCACGGACCCGCAAGGCGGCCAGTACCAGTACGGCTACGACGAAACCGGCAACCTGTGTAGCCATATCGATCCCCTGGGCCGCAACGAATCGACCCTGTGGCTTGAGCATTGGTCGCTGCCGCTGACAGAAACCGATGCCGCCGGCAACAGCTGGAGCTACCAGTACGACAAGCGTGGCAATTGCATTGGCGAAACCGACCCGCTGGGCAATAGCACCCGCTATCGCTACGACCATCATGGGCGGGTGGTGGAAATCATCGATGCCGGTGGCAAGCGCAAGCAACTGACCTGGAATGACCTGGGCCAGTTACTCAAATACGTCGACTGCTCGGGCTACCCCACACGTTTCAGTTATGACCGCCACGGCTATCTTCAGGTGGCGACCGATGCCCTCGGTGAGCGCCAGACCTTCGAACACGACCCACAGGGGCGCCTGCTAAGCATTCAACTGGCCGACGGCCGCATCGAGCAGTACCAGCGCAACACCGCCGGTCAATTGCTTTGCTACACCGATCCGGCGGGACACAGCAGCCGCTACGAATACGATCGGCGCGGCAAGCTCCAGGTGCGCATCGATGCCCATGGCCGGCGCGTCCACTTCACCTACGACACTTACGGGCGCCTGCAGACGCTGACCAACGAGAACGCCGAGAGCTACCGCTTCACCTGGGACGCCGCCGATCGACTGCTGGAGCAGCGCGACCTCGACGGCAGTGCTCGGCGTTTTGCCTACGACCCCCTGGATAACGCCGTCAGGATGGAGTTCGCCCCAGCGCCCCAGGACGGTGATTCAGCCTCACCCCCCAGCCCCCCTATCGTCCACCTGTTCGAACGCGATGCGGTGGGGCGCATGGTCGCCAAGGTCACCGACGATGGCCGCAGCGAGTACCTCTACGACCCGCTGAATCAACTACTCGGCGCCACCTTCACCGACCAGCATGGCCAGAGCCGCTCATTGGGCTTTACCTACAATGCCCTGGGCCAGCTTCTGACGGAGCAAAGCGCAGCGGGTGAGTTGCGCCACCATTACGACGAACTGGGCAACTTGACCCAGACCCAACTGGCCGATGGGCGCTGGATCAACCGGCTGTATTACGGCAGCGGTCATCTGCATCAGATCAACCTCGACGGCCAGCTCATCAGCGACTTCGAGCGTGATCGCTTGCACCGCGAAGTCCTGCGCACCCAGGGGCGGATCAGCACCCACAGCGAATACGACCGCACCGGCCGCTTGCGCTCGCGCATGCGGCGCCCCACGGGCCAGCAGCAACTATTGTCGGCCTCCCGGGAACGGCAGTTCGCTTACGATCCCGCCAATCAGCTGGTGGGGCGCGTCGATCGCCTCCCCCAGGGCGAGCACCGGCAGTTGCTGCACTACGATGCCACTGGCCGCATCATGGCCAGCCAAGACAGCCCACAAGGCACACAGGGGATACTTTTGCCTACGATGCCGCGGCCAACCTGCTGGACGGACCGCAAGCCGGGGCCGGGCTGGTGGTCCACAACAAGCTGCTGACCTACCAGGACAAACGCTATCGCTACGACGCCTTTGGCCGGGTAGTGGAAAAGCGCAGCGGCAGCCGACGCATCCAGCACCTGCGCTATGACGCGGAACATCGACTGGTGGAAGTACGTACCCAGGATGGCGCCCGGGAAACCCTGGTGCGCATGGGCTATGACCCACTGGGGCGGCGGACCGAAAAGATCGAACTCGACCCTCAGGGTCAGGTACTGAACGAAACCCGTTTCACCTGGAACGGCTTACGCCTGCTGCAGGAGCAGAAAAACGGCCTGAGCAGCCTCTATCTGTATGCCGACGAGGGCTATGAAGTGCTGGCGCGAGTCGATGGTGTCGGCGCACAACAAAAGGTCCGCTATTACCACAATGACCTCAACGGCCTACCCGAGCAGTTGACGGAAGTCGATGGGCAGGTGCTGTGGCAGGCTCGTTATCAGGTCTGGGGCAACTGTCTCGAAGAACAGCGCGAAGCCCATTTCCTCGAAGAGCAGAACCTGAGATTCCAGGGACAGTACCTGGATCGGGAAACCGGGTTGCACTACAACACCTTGCGTTTCTATGACCCGGATATTGGTCGCTTTACCACACCTGACCCGATTGGCCTGGAAGGTGGGTTCAACCTCTATCTCTATGGGCCTAACACGGCCATCTGGATTGATCCCCTGGGCCTGACCGCCGAGGAACTCGGCAAGAACATGGCCAATGCCGGGCGACCGCTGGCACCGGGACAAACCCCGCACCATGCGATCAAGGAGAATGCGACCAATATCTACGCCAAGAACTCACGCAAGATCCTCGAAGACGCCAAGCTGCACCCGGATATCCCAGAGAACGGTGCAAGGCTCTGGGGCACGCACCCCAACCAACTGGCCCAGCCTGGGCACCCAGGCAAGGACGCGGCGAAGGCGGCAGGCAACTATCACGGTGGAACCCATATTCACGGCAAGGAAAACGACAAGCTGCTGTACAAGATCCTCAAATCCGCCAAGCGCAAGAATCTGAACATGAGAAACGTGCTTGCCAACATCACGGGAAGAATGGAAAACGGCTCGTGGAAAAAATCCTTCAACGCCTGCGGGGGGAAATAACCCAATGAATGTCATGCACAACCCGGAGCTTGAAAGCCGGCGCAACACCCTCGGCGAGCTGTTCAAGCGTTATGAGCTGCAAGTTCACCAGCACTATCAGGCGATCAGGCAAGCCGTGGTCCGCTGGGAGTATTCCCTAGGCCCGACCCTGGAGCTCATCCCCTTTGAACGCTTGATACCCAGCGTCAGCAAGGAGGGAAAACCCCTGGCGTCGCTGAGCAAGGCCAGCCGTGAATCGAAGAATCTGCAGGCCTATGGTTTCGATGCCGACGGACAACTGATCCTGAGCATCAGCCGCTTTGACAAGGACGTGACCACCTACGGTGAAAACGTCCGCTATCGCCATCTGTTCGATGGCAAGGCCCTGATCGTCAGCGCGCACATTTATGAAGCACGACCGGCGGAGTCGCGCCTGCTGTCCCTGTGCTGGACCTTTAGCGCCGACAACCTGAACCACTACCTGTCCGTCACGCCACCCAACAACTGGTACGTCCGCGTCGACCAGTTGCAAGCCGGGCGTGTCGCCAGGGCCTCGACCTTCGCCACCAGTTGGTTCAAGCAGCTCGACTATGACCTCGGCTATGACCCGGATCAGACCCTGTCGACGGTCATGATCGGTGAGCACCTGCATTGGCAGCGCGGCAACTGACAGGGTTCAAGGCTGGCCGGGAGTCTATTACCAGTAGGAACAGATGATGATCTTGAGCTGGAAACCTCCGATCCAATACAACCCGAAGTTGATCGGTTCCTACGACGTCGAGAGCGGTGCCTATCAAACCCCGGGCTCCAGTTTCGACTACCTGGCCCTACTCGCCGGGCAGCCGTACCCAAAGGCAATGGACACGCCGCCGGTGTTTTTCCAGTGCAAGGCCAGGAAGCTGCTGGAGCATGATTGCCTGTGGCTGCTGGGGGGCATTCCCCTGGTGTCGGCGCGCCTGGCGGACTTTCTCCGCCAGCAGGCGCCGGCCGATGTCGAGCTGATCCAGCCCTTGCGCCTGGTGGCCGACCACCAGGAGGTCAGCCAGCCGTACTACATCGTCAACGCCATCCAGGCCGTCAAGGCCATCGACCACGCGCGCTCCGAAGCGGAGCGCGACGATGACGGCACCCTGCTCTACTTCAACAAGACCTGGTTTCTCGAAAGCGCCCCAGGCATGGGCCAGATCGCCCGGGAGCCGGAGTCCGGCGACTTGTTGATCAGCGCAACCCTGGCCGACCGCTTGATCGACACTGGCTTCAAGGGTGACAAGGGACTGGGGCTGTACAGCGCCGAACGGCGTTTCGTGCCTTATCGGAACAATGCCTGAGCGCCTGGGGGCATCCGATCAGATCGCCGAGCCGCGATTCTTGCCCGGCTGGATGATCAGCAACCGATCCAGCTCGCGCCTTCTGGCGCGGGTGACCAATGCCAGCGCGGCGGGCAGGTCCTGCTTGAACCGCTCGAAGTTGGGCAACCACTTCAAGAAATCCGGATCATGTGGGAGCAAGTCATGAAGCAATTCAGCTACAACGAGGACATAAACGCCCTGGAAATACCGGCCCAGCAGTTCGCCGCAGGTATCGAATACGCCAGCAAGAAGAGCTACGCCAACCTCCGGGTCATGGGCTCTGCCAAAGCGGCCAAGGGTGCGCCGCTGGACCTGAGTGCGCTGAATGGGCACAGCGGCGTGCAGGCGCTGGACCTGTCGGACGACATCGACCTGAAGCATGTTGATTTGAGCCCGCTGTACGCGTTGCCACAGCTGAAGCTGCTGTCGATCCCCTACCTCAAGGAACGTATCGACTTCTCGCGACTGCCCAGCCTGGAGACGCTCTACATAACCGGCGCCGATGAGGCGCTGGAACCCCTGGAGCTGCCACGGCTCAAGCACCTGCTGCTGGTGGCGGTGAAGAATCAGGATTGCGGGTTTCTCTCGAAGCTCAGCGCACTGCAGGAGCTGCGAATCAGCGGCGGCAACATCGAGCGACTGGCCGGCATCGAGACGCTGGACGAGCTGGCATCGATTCAGATCCAGCACAGCCCGAAGATGCTCGATATCAGCGCCATCAACGCGCTCAAGAACCTGAAGACCCTGCACATCGAAAAATGCAGCCAGTTACGGGACTACGGATTCCTGTCAGACAACAAGACCCTTGAGGAGGTGTTCATTTCCGAGCTCGACTCGGTGTCGTTCGCCCCGGCAATGGAGCACCTGAGCTCACTGCAATTCTGGGACCTGAAAGACGGCGACATGAGTCCACTGCTGACCTCCAAGAGCCTGAAAGAGGTCTACTTCCATCCGAAGAAAAAGCACTACAGCCATAGCCTCAAAGAGATCAATGCCGCGTTCGGCAAGTGAGCAGAGGTTTGTACATCAGGCTCAACGACGGTCGGGGCGGATCGTCGTAGCGCCGTTTCATGATTGAAGGACTCATCAAGAAATGAAAGCAGGCACCCATCAATTGCGCAGCCACTTCGAAAAGGCACTCCAGCTTTTCTTGAAGAGCGAACTCGCGGTTTATCCCGGCGTGAAAGTCACCCGGAACAAAGTGCTGATTACCCAGAAAGAATCGGGCGCCGTGGCGACCTTGCATTTCGAGTACCTGGCTAACACCCGCGCCTACGAAATCATCATCTTCGTCGAACACCCGGCCCTGCAGGCGGAGATCGAGCGGATAAGCCCGCCCTACCGGTCCAACCTGGCCAATCCGAAATTGCTCTACTGCATGTCGACGGTCAGCGAAAAAGACGGCTGTCCACTGCTGCCCGTGACCGAACAAGGCATTGAAAATACCTGCCAGGTGATGCTGCGCCGGCTCCAGGATGTTCACCTGCCTATCCTGTACAACCTCCTCAATGTCAGCCCCGCACTGGTGAGCGATGTCATCGAGAGGCCAAAGTATTACGCCTATCCAGTCCCGCTGATTGTTATCGCCTTGAAAACCAACGCAATCCAACCGGACGACGCAACGCTGGCGAAGATTCTGAGCGAGCAGACCCTGGGCTACACCAACAACCAGGAACTGAAAGCGTCGTTCAACAAGCAACTCCTGGCAGCGCTGAGCTGAGCAATTGCCGGAGTGCCGGGGCAGATCAGGCCGTGCCGCGATTCTTGCCCGGCTGGATGATCAGCAGCTGATCCAGCTCGCGCCGTCTGGCGCGGGTGACAAATGCCAGCGCGGCGGGCAGGTCCTGCTCGAACCGCTCGAAGGTCGCGCGATCGATGGCGTAGTACTCCTCGTAGTCGACCACGCCGAGGCTGACTGGGAAGGAGACGTAGTACTGGCCGCTTAGCTCTTCGATGCCCATGGAGAACATCTCTTCGCGGTTGACAAACAGATCGATGAATTTCATCTGGGTCCCGTGTCTCAGCGAAGGGATCAGGCCCGCTAAGGCTGAGGCTTGAGGCTTTGCATGGCCTGTTTCCACGCCGGCTCGTGGTGCACCAGGTCTTGCGGCGTGGTGGTCAGGGTGGTGATCAGCACCGCCGGCTTACGCTCGATGAACACCTGACGCAGCATCAGCTCGCGACCTTCGCGTTTCCAGCTGTAGTCCAGCAGGACCGAGGCGTGGCCGTGCATGTCGAAGTCCCAGCGCTTGATCAGGGTGAAACCCGGCAGTTGCTGTTCGGCGGAGCGCAGTTGTCCGGCGACATAATCGGCGAAGGCGGCATCGCCCTGGCTCGGGTCGCGGCTGATGACGAAACTGGCTTCCTGGGCGCCGCCCACGGCCGGCAGCTTGAAGATGTTGATGCTCTGGTCCTGCCAGGCGTCAGGAATATCGAGATCGGCTTCTTGAATACGGTAGGAGGACAAGGGGTAGGCGTTCCATGCTTAGGGGTCGGACAGCGGCGGATTTTCAAGCAATGACCGGCAACAATCAAGGAACCCGTCGGCAACTCTGAACAATCGCTTTCGCCCCCGCGGGGCACCCGGATCGCCCTCAGCGCGCCTTCAGGCAGGACGCGTAGGCCTGGGCAAAACGCCGGTCGAACCGGAGGGCCTGAGGCTCCTCGGGATCGATGCTGATATTCCACAGGGCCTGCTGCGGCACGTCGTAGCGGACCCAGCCGATGATTCCGCTGCCGGAGGTTTCGTAGAACAGCTGCAGGCTCAGCTGGTCGCCATCATCGCGGTCGATCAGCAGCTTGAGGCGCTCCGGGGTGGTGAAGTCGCGGTAGGGGAAATCGCTGCTCCTGACCATTTCGGTGAGGTGGCCGTAGCAGCCCTGGCCCGGGTTGGCGTCGTCGGCCAGGGCCGGCAGGCTGGGGCCGGTGAGCAGCAGACTCAGGCCCAGGGAGCTCAAGTACCGCATGACTGCCCCTTGAGGGTGAGGGTTTCGACCTGGTCGTTCATCTCGATCTTCGCCAGCACCTGGCGGTCGTGGGACTCCTGGTACTCGCTGAAATTGTTGCGCTTGAGGATGTTCAGGGTCACGCGGATGTGGGCACCAGCATTCTGGTACTCGCTGCGCTCGGGGCCCTGGGCGCCACCGGTGAGTTCCAGCAGTTGGCCGCCGCTCTTGAGGTACAGATAGCGCTCGTCCACTTCCACCAGCAGGCGCGGGGCCTTGGCTGGCACGCTGTAGTCTTCGCGGGCCAGGGAGTAGCCGCAGAGCCAGGAGCCGCGACTGTCGTATTGCTGGCTGTGGAACCAGCTGAGGGCTTCGCGGTAGCCGATCTGGCCGAGGCGCGAATCGCCGGCGGCCCAGGCCGCTGGCAGGTTCAGGGCGAGGATCGAGCCCAGCGCCATGGCGGCTGCGCCGGAGCGCCCCAGGCAGCGAAGGGCGGCTGCCAATGCTGGGGTTCTGTCAGGGGTGCGGGTCATCCTTGGCCTTGGGTCGCGAGCGAACAATCGCGCATCCTAGCCACGCCACTACAGCTGCGCAAGGGCCAGCGGCGGGCAAAAAAAATAGGCACCCGATGCGCTCGGCGTGCCTATTTTCCCCTGCGCGCTCCCGCTGTGGGAGCCCGCGCAATGCTTATGGGTTGACGCTGTCTTTCAGCGACTTGCCCGGTTTGAATGCCACGGTGTTGCTGGCCTTGATCTTTACCGGCTCGCCGGTTTGCGGGTTCTTGCCGGTACGGGCGCCACGGTGACGTTGCAGGAACGTACCAAAACCGACCAGGGTGACGCTGTCTTTACGGTGCAGAGCCCCGGTGATTTCCTCAAGGATGGCGTTGAGCACGCGATTGGCCTGCTCTTTGGTCAGGTCCGCTTTTTCAGCAATGGCTGCGGCGAGTTCTGGTTTACGCATAGTGTGAAGCCTCTTTGACGGTTTTTTGTTGTTATGTCCGTGCTGTTCACGGGAACAGCGCCCAAGGCGCCGCAGGCTCTACGCTGCGGCAGACGGGTGTGAGGATGGCACGCGCTTGAAGGTGGCGCCAGTCTTGGCGCGACCTTTGTAGGGGCAAAATCCCGGTTATTCCGACAGAACGACCGGTATTTAAGCCAGCAGGGCCGGGAGTTCCTTGTTCAGGGCCAGTTTTTCCATCACCGCCGCCCCGGTCAGGGCGTAGCCCAGCAACCGGCCGCTGGCGTCACGGCACAGGACCTTGATGTCGGCGCCCTGCCCTTCGACGCTCCAGACGCCTTCGGCGCCCCGCGGTGGCGGCGACACCACCAGTGGACAGACCGGGGTCTTCACGGTGATCGGCATCGGTCCGTAGCTGACTGCCGTCGGCGTGCCGGCCAGGGTCTGCGCCAGCGCCCGGGCACAGCTCATCAGCGGCATCACGTACAGCAGGTTGAGGCCATCGACCTCGGCGCAATCGCCCAGGGCGTAGATGTTGGCGTGGGAGGTTTTCAGCTCGCGGTCCACCACCACGCCGCGATTGACCACCAGCCCGGCCGCCGCGGCCAGATCGATGCGCGGGCGCAGGCCAATGGCCGAGACCACCAGGTCGCAGGCGATCACCTGGCCATCGGACAGATGGGCCTCCAGGCCATCACCGCTGCGTTGCAGGCGATTGAGCACCGGCCCCAGGTGGAAGCGCGCGCCGAGGCTTTCCAGCCCGGCCTGGACCGCCGCGGCGGCGGCCGGGTGCAGCAGGGTCGGCATCACCTGTTCGCACGGGGCCACCAGGTCCACGCTGTAGCCGCCGAGGATCAGGTCGTTGGCGAACTCGCAGCCAATCAGCCCGGCCCCCAGCAACAGCACCCGGCGCTTGCCGGCGGCGGCGTTGCGAAAGCGTGCGTAGTCTTCCAGGTCATTGATGGGAAAAATCAGCTCGGATGCATCGCCCTGCACCGGTACGCGCACGGTCTCCGCGCCCCAGGCCAGGATCAGGTCGCGATAGGTCACCGCCTCTTCACCGATCCACAGGCGCTTGTGGCCCGGGTCGATGCCGCTGATGCGGGTGTGGGTGCGCACCTCGGCCTTGAGCTGCTCGGCCATGGCGCCGGGCTCGGCCATGCTCAGGCCGTCGGCATCCTTGTTCTTGCCGAAGCCGGTGGAAAGCATCGGCTTGGAATAGGAACGGCCATCATCGGCAGTGATCAGCAGCAACGGCGTCTGGCCGTCGAGCTTGCGAAATTCCCGGGCCAGGTTGTAACCGGCCAGGCCTGTCCCCACGATCACCACCGGTGCGCTCATTCCCTGCTCCTTGTCATTGGTCGTTCAAGCCACAAAAGTCGATCAAGCGATCTCGATCATTTCGAAATCCATCTTGCCCACGCCGCAGTCCGGGCAGAGCCAGTCTTCGGGCACGTCTTCCCAACGGGTCCCAGGCAAAATACCGTCGTCCGGCCAGCCTTCCGCTTCGTTATAGATCAGGCCGCAGACCACACATTGCCACTTTTTCATTGCTGCATTTCCTCGGGAGTTCAGGCTCGGTCGATGAATCGACTCTAAAGGCCACGCTGATCAGCGTTCGGCACTGGGGTTTTTTACTGATCACTACCGGCAGATGCAAGCAGGTTCGTGTCGCCGGACGTCCTGGATCAATCAAAATCGCCGATCGTCATGCTAAGCTCGCCGCCTCATTTGCTGCCAATACTGACCCACTGTGCCGCACTCAATGCCCCCCGCTCCGGCCCCCACCTGGCTGGCGCAAAGCCGTCTGTCCCCCTTCCCCGGCGCAGCCGTGGCCAACTGGCTGTTCGATGAAGGGTCACTGACCCGGCGCCTGACCCGCCTTTCGCAAAACGGCTTCAGCGTCACGCCGCTGGTGGAAGAATGGCAAACCCTGCGCCACGAAGAATGCGTCGCCCTGGACCTGCCCGAACACAGCATCGGCTGGGTCCGCGAGGTGTACCTGCGGGGCCACGGTGAAGCCTGGGTCTTCGCCCGCAGCGTCGCCGCCCGCAGTGCCCTGGAAGACGGCGGCCTGAACATCGATGAGCTGGGCAGCCGCTCCCTGGGCGAACTGCTGTTCTGCGACCAGGCCTTTGCCCGCCGTCCCATCGAGGTCTGCCGCTATCCACAGGCCTGGCTGCCCGACGCGGTGGCCAGCGACGGACTCTGGGGCCGTCGCTCGCGCTTCGATCGCGGCCCCTTGAGCCTGCTGGTGGCCGAAGTCTTCCTGCCCAGCCTGTGGCGCGCCATCCAAGCCCAACCGGAGGCCTGCTGATGTACCTGAGCCTGCTCAAATCCCTCAATCGCCTGCACCCGCGGGCCTGGGACTTCCTGCAACTGGCGCGCATGGACAAGCCCATCGGCATCTATCTGCTGCTGTGGCCGACCCTGGTGGCCCTGTGGATCGCCGCCGAGGGCAAGCCGTCCCTGAGCCATGTGTTGATCTTCACCTTCGGCGTGGTCCTGACCCGCGCCGGTGGCTGCGCCATCAACGATTTCGCCGACCGCAAGGTCGACGGCCAGGTCAAGCGCACCGACCAGCGGCCCCTGGCCACCGGCAAGGTCAGCGCCAAGGAAGCCCTGGCGCTGTTCGCGATACTGATGGGCGCCGCCTTCCTGCTGGTGCTGTGCACCAACGCCACCACGGTCTGGCTGTCGTTCGGCGCCCTGGCCCTGGCCGCCTGCTACCCCTTCATGAAGCGCTACACCTATTACCCGCAGGTGGTGCTGGGGGCCGCGTACTCCTGGGGCATCCTGATGACCTTCACCGCGCAGAACGGCGAACTGCCGGCCACTGCCTGGCTGCTGTACATCGCCAATCTGCTGTGGACCGTGGGCTACGACACCTACTACGCCATGACCGACCGCGACGACGACCTGAAGATCGGGGTCAAGTCCACGGCGATCCTGTTCGGCGATGCCGACCGGGTGATCATTCTCACCCTGCAGGGCCTGTCACTGGGCTGCCTGCTGCTGGCCGGGGCGCGCTTTAACCTGGGGGGCTGGTTCCACCTGGGGCTGCTGGTGGCGGCGGGGTGTTTTGCCTGGGAGTTCTGGTACACCCGGGATCGCGACCGGATGAAGTGCTTCAAGGCCTTCCTGCACAACCACTGGGCGGGCATGGCGATCTTTATCGGCGTGGTGCTGGATTACGCGTTGCGTTAGACCCTCAAGCAAGGCCCTGCGGGCCTTTTCGCAGCTTCGCCATAGCTCAGCAGCGGCTACAGAGATCGGTGTAGCCGCTGCCGCAGGCTGCGAACGGCCCGAGGTCAGTCGGACTTGGCGACCTTCCAGGCGCCATCCATCTTGCCGTCACCGGTCATGTCGCCGGCCTTCTTGTCCATCACGAAGCTGTACAGCGGCTTGCCGTCATAGGCCCACTGCATCTTGCCGTCGTCACGCTTGATCACCGTCCACTTGCCCATGGCCTTGTCGCTGCCTTCGGCCATCAGCGGCGGCCAGTTGGCGGCGCATTTGTCGTTGCACATGGACTTGCCACCGGTGTCCTTGGCAAAGGTGTAGAGGGTCATGCCCTGGAGATTGACCAGCACGCCGTCCTTGCTCATCGCCGGGTCGGCGGCCAGGGCGAATGTCGGCAGGGCCAGGACAGCGCCTACCAGCAGGACTTTCAACGATTGCTTGAACAGAGTCATGGAAACCTTCTTTTGTGGTTGTCAGGAATCGGACTCAAAGCTTAGTCGACGAACAAGCACCGCGCTGTGCCACCTGAAATACTGTCACACGACTGCAATAATTCCGTTATCTAATGCGGCGCAAGACAGTTAAATGACAAGAGGTTCCAGCATGGTTGGCAGAAGCATTCTGATCGTTGACGACGAAGCGCCGATTCGCGAAATGATCGCCGTCGCGTTGGAAATGGCCGGCTATGACTGCATGGAGGCAGAGAACTCCCAGCAGGCCCACGCCATCATCGTCGACCGCAAGCCGGACCTGATCCTGCTGGACTGGATGCTCCCCGGCACCTCCGGCATCGAGCTGGCGCGACGCCTCAAGCGCGACGAACTGACCGGCGACATCCCGATCATCATGCTCACCGCCAAGGGCGAAGAGGACAACAAGATCCAGGGCCTGGAAGTCGGCGCTGACGACTACATCACCAAGCCGTTCTCCCCCCGCGAGCTGGTGGCGCGCCTCAAGGCCGTGCTGCGCCGCGCCGGCCCCACCGACGGCGAAGCACCGATCGAAGTCGGCGGCCTGCTGCTGGACCCCATCAGCCACCGGGTGACCATCGACGGCAAGCCGGCGGAAATGGGCCCCACCGAATACCGCCTGCTGCAGTTCTTCATGACCCACCAGGAACGCGCCTACACCCGCGGCCAACTGCTGGATCAGGTCTGGGGCGGCAATGTGTACGTCGAGGAACGCACCGTGGACGTGCACATCCGCCGGCTGCGCAAAGCCCTGGGTGACGCCTACGAGAATCTGGTACAAACCGTGCGCGGCACCGGCTATCGTTTTTCCACCAAGGCCTAACAACAGCGGCAAGCTATAAGCCACAAGCGGCAGGTTGATGACCGACCGCCTCTGAACTTGCAGCTTGCGGCTTACAGCATGGAGCTGCTTTTCAACGTGAATCAAAACTGGCATGGCACCCTGATTCGCCACCTGTTGCTGTTGATCACCGGCTGCCTGCTGGTGGGCCTGATCAGCGGCTACTACGGTTGGAGCCTGGCCGCCGGCTTGGGGCTCTACCTGGCCTGGACCCTCAAGCAGCTGCTGCGCCTGCACGAATGGCTGCGCCTGCATCAGCCCGATGAAGCGCCGCCCGATGGCTATGGCCTGTGGGGCGAAGTCTTCGACAGCATCTATCACCTGCAACGCCGTGATCAGCGGGTACGCGGGCGCCTGCAGGCGGTGATCGACCGGGTCCAGGAGTCCACTGCGGCGCTGAAAGACGCGGTGATCATGCTCGACAGCGACGGCAACCTGGAATGGTGGAACCGCGCCGCCGAAACCCTGCTGGGGCTCAAGACACCCCAGGACAGCGGCCAGCCGGTGACCAACCTGGTGCGCCACCCGCGCTTCAAGGAGTACTTCGAGCAGGACAACTACGCCGAACCGCTGGAGATCCCTTCTCCGGCCAACGACCGGGTGCGCATCCAGCTGTACATCACCCGCTACGGCAACAACGAGCACCTGATGCTGGTGCGCGACGTGACCCGCATCCACCAGCTGGAACAGATGCGCAAGGATTTCATCGCCAACGTGTCCCACGAGCTGCGCACCCCGCTGACGGTGATCTGCGGCTACCTGGAAACCCTGCTGGACAACGTCGACGAAGTGAACCCGCGCTGGAGCCGCGCCCTGCAGCAGATGCAACAGCAAGGCGGACGCATGCAGACCCTGCTCAACGACCTGCTGTTGCTGGCCAAGCTGGAAGCCACCGACTACCCGTCGGACAACCAGCCGGTGCCCATCGACGCGCTGCTGCAATCGATCAAGAGCGATGCCCAGGCGCTGTCCGGGGAGCGCAACCAGCGCATCACCCTGGAGGCCGATGGCTCGGTGCAACTCAAGGGCAGCGAAGCGGAACTGCGCAGCGCCTTCTCCAACCTGGTGTTCAACGCGGTGAAATACACCCCGGCCGAAGGCAATATCCGCATTCGCTGGTGGGGTGACGACCAGGGCGCGCACCTGAGCGTGCAGGATTCGGGGATCGGCATCGACAACAAGCACCTGCCGCGCCTCACTGAACGCTTCTACCGGGTGGACTCGAGCCGCAACTCCAACACCGGCGGCACCGGCCTGGGCCTGGCCATCGTCAAGCACGTGCTGCTGCGCCACCGCGCGCGCCTGGAAATCAGCAGCGTGCTGGGCCACGGCAGCACCTTTACCTGCCATTTCGCCCCGGCCCAGGTGAAAAAAACCGCGACCCCCAGCCTGACCGAACAGCGCTGACCGTGGCGTGCCCCTAGGCAATCGCCCTGTCAGCCGCTACATTGCGTAGCTTGTGCCTGCCCTTCAGGCACCGCCTTTCCTTCTTTTTCGAATACACGGAACCCGCAAAACTCCATCATGGACCCTTCCCCTGGTTTTACCCTCGCGTCTCTGTTCGCCGACTTCGGCATGATTCTTTTTGCTCTGATCCTGGTCCTGCTCAACGGTTTTTTCGTTGCCGCAGAGTTCGCCATGGTCAAGCTGCGCTCGACCCGGGTCGAAGCCATCGCCCACAAGAACGGCTGGCGCGGGCAGATCCTGCGCACCGTACACAGCCAGCTCGATGCCTACCTTTCGGCCTGCCAGCTGGGCATCACCCTGGCCTCCCTGGGCCTGGGCTGGGTCGGCGAGCCGGCCTTCGCCCACCTGCTGGAGCCACTGCTGGGCGCGGTGGGGGTCAACTCCCCGGAAGTGATCCGCGGCGTGTCGTTCTTTACCGCGTTCTTCATCATTTCCTACCTGCACATCGTGGTCGGCGAGCTGGCGCCCAAGTCCTGGGCGATCCGCAAGCCCGAGCTGCTGTCGCTGTGGACCGCGGTGCCGCTGTACCTGTTCTACTGGCTGATGTACCCGGCCATCTACCTGCTCAACGCCAGCGCCAACACCATTCTGCGCATCGCCGGCCAGGGCGAGCCCGGCCCGCACCACGAGCACCACTACAGCCGTGAAGAACTCAAGCTGATCCTGCACTCCAGCCGCGGCCAGGACCCCAGCGACCAGGGCATGCGCGTGCTGGCCTCGGCCGTGGAAATGGGCGAACTGGAAGTGGTGGACTGGGCCAACTCCCGGGAAGACCTGATCAGCGTCGAATTCAACGCGCCGCTCAAGGAAATCCTCGCCCTGTTCCGCCGCCACAAGTTCAGCCGCTACCCGGTCTACGACAGCGAGCGCAACGAGTTCGTCGGCCTGCTGCACATCAAGGACCTGCTGCTGGAACTGGCGGCCCTGGACCACATTCCCGAGTCGTTCAACCTGGCCGAGCTGACCCGCCCGCTGGAGCGCGTGTCGCGGCACATGCCGCTGTCGCAGTTGCTGGAGCAGTTCCGCAAGGGCGGTTCGCACTTCGCCCTGGTGGAAGAAGCCGACGGCAAGGTGATCGGCTACCTGACCATGGAAGACGTGCTGGAAGTGCTGGTGGGCGACATCCAGGACGAACACCGCAAGACCGAGCGCGGCATCCTCGCCTATCAGCCGGGCAAGCTGCTGGTGCGCGGTGACACGCCACTGTTCAAGGTCGAGCGCCTGCTGGGCATCGACCTGGACCATATCGAAGCCGAAACCCTCGCCGGCCTGGTGTACGAAACCCTGAAACGGGTGCCGGAAGAGGAAGAAGTGCTGGAAGTCGAAGGCCTGCGCATCATCATCAAGAAGATGAAAGGGCCGAAGATCATCCTGGCCAAGGTGCTGATGCTGGATTGACGGGCCCCTCGGCCCGTTCGCCAGCACGCCGGCGCCTACAGCAGCGGGTCATTTCTTGCCCAGGGTAAAATTCGGCAGATCCCCCAGCGGCTGGTTGAATTGATAGGGAATCGACACCAGCCCCAGCCCGGTATTGCGCTGCACCACGAAATGCAGGTGCGGCCCGCTGCTGTTGCCGGTGTTGCCCGACAACCCCAGCGGGCTGCCCACCGCCACCCGCTGCCCTTCCCGCACACTCACCGAACCTTGCTTGAGGTGCAGGTACACGCCCATGGTGCCGTCGTCGTGCAGCACCCGGACGAAGTTGCCCGCCGGGTTGTCGCCGCGCCCGTTCTGGGCGTTCTCGGTCTTGACCACCACCCCGCCACGCGCAGCAATGATCGGCGTGCCCACCGGCATGGCGATGTCCATTGCGTAGCGGCTCCTGGGCCCGAAATGGCTGTATTGGCCATTGGCCCCCTGGGTCAGGCGAAACGGCCCGCCGCGCCAGGGCAGCGGGTAGCGATAGGCCTGGGCGGCGCCTGCCGGGTCGCCCAGGGAATAACGGAACCTGGGGACATAGCTCAAGGGCTGGTCGGCACGAGTCGCCGTGAGCAGCGCCAGACGCTGCCTGCTGCGGGCCGGCAGCACCTGGCGAATCGGCTGCCCGGGCGCGCCACTGACATTGTTCAGCCCGGTAAAACCCAGCTCGATCTGCACCGGGGCGTACAGGTCATTGCGCACATACAGCGCCTCCACCCCCTTGTGCTTGTGGATATCCAGGCGCACCTGGTGCTCCAGGTGCTCTTCCATGCGGTCGTGAAACACGAACGCCTGGGCTCCCGGCGCAGGCCGATCGCTGTAGGACACCACGCCATCGGCGTCGACGGATTTGTAGACGGTCATCGCCGCCAGCGAGGTGGCCAGCAGGGACAGTCCGCACAACAGCAGCAGGCGCACAAGCATTGGGCAGCCTCTTGGCAGGTTATGCAGGCACGCTAACAGCCGGATATGGAGCTTGTGTGAATCAGGCCGGGGCCAGAGGGTGCGGGCCCGGCGCGTCGAAATGGATATCCACCCCCAGTTGCGCGGCCTCCGACAGGTTGACCAGGGCATCGAGGGAGAACTTGTTGATCTTGCCGCTGAGCACGTCATTGAGGCGTGGCTGGGAGATGTTGAGGCGCTTGGCCGCCTCCTTCTGCGATACCCCCCAGGCTTGCACGGTCTTGCCCAGTTCAAGCATCAGCTTGGCCCGCAGGCGCATGTTGGCGGCCTCCTGGGGCGTGGCTTCAAGGGCGTCCCAGACGCTGGCAAAGCGCTGGTTGATCGGTTGGTCAGTCATGGCGTGAACCTGCTTCTTGATATCTGGCACGAGCCAGCTCGATATCCCGCGCTTCGGTCTTGCGGGTGGTCTTACGCACCGCGTGCAGCACATAGATGGCCGCGGGTCGCCTGACCACATAGAACACCCGAAACGCCCCTGAATCCTCATGGATCCTGATTTCGAAACCCCCCGGGCCGATGGTTTTCACCGACCTGCAATCGTAGGGCTGTTCCCCCTGCTGCAGCAGATCCAGCTGGAAACCGGCGGCCCGGCGGGCATCTTCGGGGAACGCCCGGAGATCCCGCAGCGCGCTCCCGACAAACACCACATCCTTGTGCCTGGGCATCGAACCTCTCCTGTGAATGACCAGGAACAAGGCTAATCAACATGGCCAGGAGCGACCGCGCCGGGTTGTTTCAAGGCATGGCCGCAAGCGCTGAAAGACACGGAGCGCTCTGTGCAATCTATATCCAAACAGATATAAATCAAGGACAAAAAGATCAATCGGACGTACGGCAGAACGTATCGAGGGGTACGGCGAAGGCCTTGTGGCCTGAGGGTTACGGCCTAGGTTGCGAGTGGTTCGCTCGATAGCGGGATGGTGCAGCAGGCCGTCTCAGCGCAAGGCAAAAATCCGCAACGAGAAAAGTGTTTTCCGCAGATTTCCGCAGCTTTGATCCTCGTAGGAGCCGGCTTGCCGGCGAAGAGACCCGCAAGCCTTGTGTTGCTCTTGTGGACGCTTTCGCTGGCAAGCCAGCTCCTACGAAGCGGACTGGGAGGATCAGGCGCCGGGAACGAAGTGCTTCTGCGCGGTACCGCGGGCGATCAGGCGCGAGATGTAGTCGAGCTTCTGCGCGTCCTGGTCGACGAAACGGAAGGTCAGTTGCAGCCACTCGCTGTCCGGCTTGGGCTCCAACGCCACCACCGCATGCAGGTAGCCATTGAGCCGTGCCACTTCGGCGTTGTCGCCCTGCTCCAGGTCCAGCACCGCGCTTTCCAGCACCTGGGGCAGGCTGTCGGTGCGCTTCACCACCAGCAACGCTTCCTTGATGCTCAGGGCCTTGATCACGCACTGCTGATTGCCGCTGGACAGGCGCAACTGGCCCTGGCCACGACCGCCACTGGCCGCTGTCGCGGGCGCCGGAGCCTTGACCGGAGGGCTGTTGAGCAAGCCGCGCGCCGGCGCTGCGGCTGCAGGGGCCGGTGCAGGGGCCGCAGCCGCCGGTTTGGCGAACGGATTGACCGGAGCCGAAGCCGCCCCCACCACCGCCGGCTTGCCACCGGTCAGGGCGCTCAGGGAGTCATTGCCGAAAGCTGAGTTCATCTTGGTCGGAGCGCTGTTCATCAAGGTGTCGAGCTTGCCGACCTTGTTCAGCGCCTGCTTGACCTTGGTCAGCAGCTGTTCGTTGGTGAAAGGCTTGCTCACATAACCGGACACCCCGGCCTGGATCGCCTGCACCACGTTTTCCTTGTCGCCACGGCTGGTGACCATGACGAAGGGCATGGCTTTGAGCGCCTCTTGCCCACGGCACCAGGTCAGCAGCTCAAGGCCGGACATTTCCGGCATCTCCCAGTCGCACAGGACCAGGTCGAAGGCTTCGCGGGCGAGCATCGCCTGGGCCTTCTTGCCGTTGATCGCGTCTTCGATCTTGATGCCAGGGAAGTAGTTGCGCAGGCACTTCTTCACCAGGTCACGAATGAACGAAGCGTCGTCCACCACCAACACACTTACCTTACTCATCGACCACCCCTTTAAAAATCCCGGCAAGCATAACGCTGGCTGATGGCACTTTGCCAAAACTCTTCAGTCACGCCGGGACTTTTCGTTCGCGGGTGCTGCTTTTCAAATGTGAGGGGCCCAAACAAAAACGCCCGGCCAAAGGGCCGGGCGCTCTTCTCGGGCACTCTTACTTATCGTCAGCTTGATCCGGAACATTAGCGGATTCGCCACTTGTGCCTTCAACTTCTTCCTTCATGCGCTTGAGTCCCAGATGGCGTACATCGGTGCCGCGCACCAGGTAAATCACCAGCTCGGAAATGTTGCGCGCGTGATCGCCGATCCGCTCCAGCGAGCGCAGCACCCAGATAATGCTCAGGACCCGCGAGATAGAGCGCGGGTCTTCCATCATGTAGGTGGCCAGCTCGCGCAACGCGGTCTTGTATTCGCGGTCGATGATCTTGTCGTACTGGGCCACGGAAAGTGCCAGGTCGGCATCGAAGCGGGCAAACGCGTCGAGGGCGTCGCGCACCATGTTGCGCACCTGGTCGCCGATGTGCCGCACTTCCACGTAGCCGCGCGGGGCCTCGCCCTCTTCGCACAGCTGGATGGCCCGACGGGCGATCTTGGTGGCTTCGTCGCCGATGCGCTCCAGGTCGATCACCGACTTGGAGATGCTGATGATCAAGCGCAGGTCGGAGGCCGCCGGCTGGCGACGGGCGAGGATACGCAGGCATTCCTCGTCGATGTTGCGCTCCATCTGGTTGATCTGGTCGTCGATCTCGCGCACCTGCTGGGCCAGGCCGGAGTCAGCCTCGATCAGCGCGGTGACCGCGTCGTTGACTTGCTTCTCCACCAGCCCGCCCATGGCCAGCAGGTGGCTGCGCACCTCTTCCAGCTCGGCATTGAACTGTTGGGAGATGTGATGGGTTAACCCTTCCTTCGAAATCATGGTTTGCTCCGCAAAAGCTGTGAGCTGCAAGCTACAAGCTGCAAGCTATCTATGTCGTTACCCTGAACCGCTCTCACTTGCCGCTTGAAGCTTGCGGCTTGCAGCTGCTTTCTAGCCGTAACGCCCGGTGATGTAGTCTTCGGTCTGCTTCTTCGCCGGGTTGGTGAACAGCGTGTCGGTGTCACCGAACTCCACCAGTTTGCCCATGTACATGAACGCGGTGTAGTCGGAAACCCGCGCCGCCTGCTGCATGTTGTGGGTCACGATGACGATGGTGAACTTGGACTTGAGCTCGTAGATCAGCTCCTCGACCTTCAGGGTCGAGATCGGGTCCAGGGCCGAGCAGGGTTCGTCCAGCAGCAGCACTTCCGGCTCCACGGCGATGGTGCGGGCAATCACCAGACGCTGCTGCTGACCGCCGGACAGGCCCAGGGCCGAATCATGCAGGCGGTCCTTGACCTCGTCCCACAACGCCGCGCCCTTGAGCGCCCATTCCACGGCCTCGTCGAGCACGCGCTTCTTGTTGATGCCCTGGATGCGCAAGCCGTAGACCACGTTTTCATAGATGGTCTTGGGGAACGGGTTGGGCTTCTGGAACACCATGCCGACCCGGCGACGCAGCTCGGCCACGTCTTCGCCCTTGCGGTAGATGTTGTTGCCGTAGAGGTTGATCGCCCCCTCCACGCGGCAGCCGTCCACCAGGTCGTTCATGCGGTTGAAGGTCCGCAGCAGGGTCGACTTGCCGCAGCCGGACGGGCCGATGAAGGCGGTCACGCGCTGCTTGGGGATGTTCATGCTGACGTCGAACAGCGCTTGTTTCTCGCCGTAGAACAGGCTCAGACCGGGCACTTCGATGGCCACGGTTTCCTGTTCCAGGCTCAGGCTCTGCTTGTCGCGGCCCAGGGCGGACATGTTGATGCCATGGGAATGGGTTTCGTGTTGCATGGTCTCACTCCGTTCGTAGCTGCAAGCTTTTAGCTGCAAGCCGCAAGTTAGGGCAAAGCGGCGCTCCGCCTGGAGCTTGCCGCTTGTGGCTTAAAGCTTGAGTGTTAGCTGTCCAGCGCCTTGTATTTCTCGCGCAGGTGGTTACGGATCCACACGGCCGACAGGTTCAGGGTGGCGATCACCAGCACCAGCAGCAGCGCGGTGGCGTACACCAAAGGCCGCGCGGCCTCGACGTTGGGGCTCTGGAAGCCGACGTCGTAGATGTGGAAGCCCAGGTGCATGATCTTCTGGTCCAGGTGCAGGTACGGGTAGTTGCCGTCCAGCGGCAGCGACGGTGCCAGCTTCACCACGCCCACCAGCATCAGCGGCGCCACTTCACCGGCGGCGCGGGCCACCGCGAGGATCATCCCGGTCATCATCGCCGGGCTGGCCATCGGCAGGACGATCTTCCACAGCGTCTCGGCCTTGGTCGCACCCAGGGCCAGGGACCCTTCGCGCACGGTGCGGGGAATTCGCGCCAGGCCTTCCTCGGTGGCCACGATCACCACCGGCACCGCCAGCAGCGCCAGGGTCAGGGACGCCCAGAGCAGGCCCGGGGTGCCGAAGGTCGGCGCCGGCAGGGCCTCGGGGAAGAACAGCCGGTCCACGGAACCGCCCAGCACGTAGACGAAGAAGCCCAGGCCGAACACCCCGTAGACGATGGCCGGAACCCCCGCCAGGTTGTTCACCGCAATGCGGATCACCCGGGTCAGGGTGTTCTGCTTGGCGTATTCGCGCAGGTAGACCGCCGCCAGCACGCCGAACGGGGTGACGATCATGGCCATGATCAGGGTCATCATCACGGTGCCGAAAATCGCCGGGAAGATCCCGCCTTCGGTGTTGGCTTCACGGGGGTCGTCGCTGAGGAATTCCCAGACCTTGCTGAAGTAGAAGCCGATCTTGGTGAAGGTGCCCATGGCGTTCGGCTGGTAGGCGTGCACCACCTTGCCCAGGCCGATCTCGATTTCCTTACCGTTGGCATCGCGAGCGGTCAGGCTGTCACGGTTGAACTGGGCGTGCAGGTCGCTCAGGCGCGCCTCGATCTCCTGGTAACGGGCATTGAGTTCGGCGCGCTCGGCGTCCATGTCGGCCTGGGCGGCGGCGTTCATCTTGCCGTCCAGTTCCAGCTTGCGACCGTGCAGGCGGATGCGTTCCAGACCGGCGTTGATCGCGCCGATGTCGGATTTTTCCAGGGTCTTGAGCTGGGCCGCCAGCTGGTTCACCCGGTTGATCCGCGCTTGCAGCTCGGGCCAGGCAGCCTCGCCTTCGGCGATCACCTTGCCGCTTTCCTTGACGTTGACCAGGTAGCCGTAGAAGTTGCCCCACTCACGGCGCTCGATGGCCATCAGCTCTTTCGGGTAGCTCTGGTTGGTCAGCCACTCGCCGACGATCCAGGTGAAGTCGTTGCCGTTCAGGTCACGGTTGCCGACCTTGATCAGCTCCCGGGTCATGAACTCCGGGCCCTGGTCGGGCACCGGCAGGCCGGCGCTCTTCAGGCGTGCCCGGGGCACTTCTTCCTTCTGCACCACTTCACCGATGACCAGGTGGTTGGCCTGGCCCGGCACGTCGTAGCTGGCGTGCACCAGGTCGGCCGGCCAGAAGTGGCCGAGGCCACGCACGGCGATCACCGCCAGCAGGCCGATGGTCATGATGACCGCGATGGACACCGCGCCACCGCTGATCCAGACGCCCGGGGCGCCGCTCTTGAACCAGTCTTTTAGGGAGTTCTGTTTCACAGACTTCTACCTTTCTTAAAGCGACGAGTATTTCTTGCGCAGACGCTGACGAATCAGCTCGGCGAGGGTGTTCATGACGAAGGTGAACAGCAGCAGCACCAGCGCCGAGAGGAACAGCACGCGGTAGTGGCTGCCGCCGACTTCCGATTCGGGCATTTCCACCGCGACGTTGGCGGCCAGGGTGCGCAGGCCTTCGAACAGGTTCATTTCCATGACCGGGGTGTTGCCGGTGGCCATCAGCACGATCATGGTCTCGCCCACGGCGCGGCCCATGCCGATCATCAGCGCCGAGAAGATCCCCGGGCTGGCGGTGAGGATCACCACCCGCGTCATGGTCTGCCACGGCGTGGCGCCCAGGGCCAGGGAGCCCAGGGTCAGGCCGCGGGGCACGCTGAACACGGCGTCTTCGGCGATCGAGTAGATGTTCGGGATCACCGCAAAGCCCATGGCCAGGCCGACCACCAGGGCGTTGCGCTGGTCGTAGGTGATGCCTAAGTCATGGGAGATCCACATGCGCATGTCGCCGCCGAAGAACCAGTTCTCCATGAACGGGCTCATGTACAGCGAGAGGAAGCCCACCAGGATGATCACCGGGATCAGGATCGCGCTCTCCCAGCCGTCCGGCACTTTCAGGCGCAGCGACTCGGGCAGGCGGCTCCAGGCGAAACCGGCCACCAGGATGCCGATCGGCAGCAGGAGCAGCAGGCTGAAGATGCCCGGCAAGTGGCCCTCGACATAAGGCGCGAGGAACAGGCCGGCGAAGAAGCCGAGGATCACCGTCGGCATCGCTTCCATCAGCTCGATCACCGGCTTGACCTTGCGGCGCATGCCCGGGGCCATGAAGTAGGCGGTGTAGATCGCCGCCGCCACCGCCAATGGCGCCGCCAGCAGCATGGCGTAGAACGCCGCCTTCAGGGTGCCGAAGGTCAGCGGCGACAGGCTCAGCTTGGGTTCGAAATCGGTGTTGGCCGCGGTGGATTGCCAGACGTATTTAGGCTCGTCGTAGTTCTCGTACCAGACCTTGCTCCACAGCGCGCTCCAGGACACTTCCGGGTGCGGGTTGTCCAGCAGCAGCGGTTGCAGCTTGCCGCCGGCCTCGACGATCACCCGGTTGGCCCGTGGCGACAGACCGAACAGGCCCTGGCCGTCCACCACCTGGTCCACCAGCAGAGTGCGATGGGCGGTGCTGTGGAACACCCCGAGCTTGCCGGCGGCGTCCAGGGCGACGAAGCCCTTGCGACGCTCTTCGGCGGTGATCTCAACGATGGGCGTGGTGCCCATCTGGAAGGTGCGGATCTGCTTCAGGCGCAGCTCGCCATCCGCATCGCGGGCCATGAACCACTGGGCCAGGCCGCCCTTGGAGGTGCCGATGATCAGCGAGATGCCGCCCACCAGCTGGGTGCTGGCGGTGACTTCGGCATTGGCGTCGTCCAGCAGTTTGTAGCGACCGTTGAGGCTCTTGTCCCGCAGACTGAACACGTCGGCCAGGGCCCGGCCATTGATCACATACAGCCATTGCTGGCGCGGATCGATGTACATCGCCTTGACCGGCTCGGTCATCTGCGGCAGCTCGATGCGGCTCTGCTCGCTGGTGACTTCGCCGGTCATCATGTTTTCTTCGCGGGTCAGCTTCAGCACATGCAACTGCGCCCCGGTGGAACCGGCGACGATCAGCGACGAATCGCTGGCATTGAGATTGACGTGCTCCAGGGCACCGCCCTGCTCGTTCAGGGTGATCGGGGTTTCGCCGTAGGGGTACTCGATGGCGGGCGAGATGGTCTTCTTGCCGTCCGGGTAGCTGACCTTGTAGGTGTGGCGGAACACCAGAGCCTGGCCGTTGGACAGACCGACCACCACCAGCGGATTGCCGGGCTGGTCCTTGCCGATGGAGGTGACGCTGGCGCCCGCCGGGATCGGCAGGTCGACCTTGCGCAGCTCGGCGCCGCTGTCGATGTCGAAGAACAGCGCCTGGCCCTTGTCGGAGACGCGCATGGCCACCTGGTTCTGCTCTTCCAGGGAGAACATCAGCGGCTTGCCGGCGTCCTGCATCCAGGCGGGGGTCAGCGGGTCCTTGGCGGTCAGCTCGGCACCCTGGAACAGCGGCGCGACGACATAGGCGAGGAAGAAGAAGATCAGGGTGATCGCACCCAGCACGGCCAGGCCGCCCACCAGGACGTACCAGCGGGTCAGACGGTCTTTGAGCGCGCGGATACGGCGCTTGCGTTGCAGCTCAGGCGTATTGAAGTCAATGCGCTTGGGGGGAGAAGTCGTAGTCATGGTGGAGTTGGCCAGATCATTCATGCGCACACCCTAGCGATCCTGTATGACAGAAAGATGACAATGCAGTGACGCAACAAATCCGCCGCGTGGCAGCGCCGGCAGCGGACAGAAAATGAGGTTGTAAGAGCTGGCCGGTCGACGACCAGCGCCTTGAGCCCTGGTCGCCCTTGCGGGCGCTTTGGCTGGCAAGCGCAACGCCGCCCGGCCAGCTCCTACGGATACGACAGGGTCCGGGGGCCGGACCCTTGTGCGGCGGCTTATGCGCCTTCTTTCAGGCCCAGGTCAGCCAGGGCCTTGGCGGCCACCTTGGCAGGCAGTGGGATGTAGCCGTCTTTGACCACCACTTCCTGACCCTGTTTGGACAGGACCAGTTTCACGAACTCGGCTTCCAGCGGGGCCAGAGGCTTGTTCGGGGCCTTGTTGACGTAGACGTAGAGGAAGCGCGACAGCGGGTACTTGCCGTTCAGGGCGTTTTCTTCGGTGTCTTCGATGAAGTCGCTGCTGCCTTTCTTGGCCAGGGCCACGGTCTTCACGCTGGCGGTCTTGTAGCCGATGCCCGAGTAGCCGATGCCGTTTAGCGAGGAGCTGATGGACTGCACAACGGACGCCGAACCGGGTTGTTCGTTGACGTTAGGCTTGTAGTCGCCTTTGCACAGGGCTTCTTCCTTGAAGTAGCCGTAGGTGCCGGATACCGAGTTGCGACCGAACAGCTGGACCGGCTTGTTGGCCAGGTCGCCCTTCACGCCCAGGTCGCCCCAGGTCTTCACTTCTTCCTTGGCGCCGCACAGACGAGTCGAGGAGAAGATCGCGTCGACCTGTTCCATGGTCAGGTGCTGGATCGGGTTGTCCTTGTGCACGAACACTGCCAGGGCGTCCACGGCCACCGGGATAGCGGTTGGCTTGTAGCCGTACTTCTGCTCGAAGGCCGCGAGTTCCGTGTCCTTCATCTTGCGGCTCATTGGGCCCAGGTTGGAGGTGCCTTCGGTCAGCGCGGGTGGCGCGGTGGCGGAGCCGGCGGCCTGAATCTGAATGTTGACGTTCGGGTATTCTTTTTTGTAGTTCTCGGCCCACAGGGTCATCAGGTTCGCCAAGGTATCGGAACCGACGCTGGACAGGTTGCCCGACACACCAGTGGTCTTGGTGTAGCTCGGGATAGCAGGGTCAACAGCGGCAACCGCGTGGGCAGTCGCAACGCCAGCGGCGACAAAGGTCATTGCCGCCATCAAACGCTTCAGTTTCATGCCTTACTCCTAGCAGATAGGGTGTGTTAAGTCGGGGCCAAGTATCTGTAGGCCGTGTGAACACTCTATGTCCGGAATATGACAATTAGATGAAAGGCCAGCACTCCTGAACGGAGGCTGGCCTTTCTTTATAAAGCGATAAAAAACTCTGTAGCCGCTGCCGCAGGCTGCGACCGACCCGCAGGGTCGCGACACTCTTCAGCGCCCAGCAGGGCCTGCGGCCCTGTCGCAGCCTACGGCAGCGGCTACAAGCTGGCGGCGATCAGCGGCCCTTGGCCCACAGGTACAGGCCGACCAGCAGGCCGATGCCGCAGATGATTGCAACGTAATAGGCCGGCCCCATCGGGCTTTCCTTGAGCAACCAGGTCACCACCATTGGCGTCAGGCCGCCGAAGATCGCGTAGGCCAGGTTGTAGGAAAACGACAGGCCACTGAAGCGCACCACCGCCGGGAACGCCTTGACCATCACATAAGGCACCGCGCCGATGGTGCCGACAAACAGACCGGTCAGGGCATACATCGGGAACAGCCACTGCGGGTTATCCAGCAAGCCGTGATAGAAGGTCCAGGAGGTGGCCAGCAGCAAGGCACTGCCGAACACGAACACCTTGCCAGCGCCGAAACGATCCGCCAGAACCCCGGAGATCACGCAGCCCAGGCTCAGGAACACAATGGCCACGCTGTTGGCTTCCAGGGCAGTGATGGCCGGGAATTTATAGACCGTCTGCAGCACGGTGGGGGTCATCAGGATCACCACGATGATCCCGGCGGACAGCAGCCAGGTCAGCAGCATGGAAATCACGATGGCGCCGCGGTGATCGCGCAGCACCGCGCGCAGCGGCAGCTCTTCGGCCAGGGCCTTGCGCTGTTGCAGCTCGGCGAACACCGGGGTTTCGTGCAGCAGGCGGCGCAGGTACACCGAGAACAGGCCGAACACCCCGCCCAGCAGGAACGGGATCCGCCAGGCGTAGTCCGCCACTTCCACCGGGGTATAGATGCTGTTGATCGCCGTGGCCACCAGCGAGCCCAGGAGAATCCCGGCGGTCAGGCCCGACGTCAGGGTGCCGCAGGCATAGCCGATGTGCCGCTGCGGCACGTGTTCGGAAACGAAGACCCAGGCCCCGGGCACTTCGCCGCCAATGGCCGCGCCCTGGATCACCCGCATCAGCAACAGCAGGATCGGCGCCCACATGCCGATCTGCGCGTAGGTCGGCAAGAGGCCCATGATCAGGGTCGGCACCGCCATCATGAAGATGCTCAGGGTGAACATCTTCTTGCGCCCCAGCAGGTCACCGAAGTGGGCCATGACGATCCCGCCCAGGGGGCGAGCCAGGTAGCCGGCGGCGAAGATGCCGAAGGTCTGCATCAGGCGCAGCCACTCGGGCATGTCCGCCGGGAAGAACAGCTTGCCGACCACGGTGGCGAAGAACACGAAGATGATGAAGTCGTAGAACTCCAGCGCCCCGCCCAGGGCGGACAGGGACAAGGTCTTGTAGTCACTACGGGTCAGCGGACGGGCGGGTTGCGCAGATTGCGCGGCGCTCGCGGGCACAGTGGTCATGGCAAGGGCTTCTCTTATTAGTCGGTTCTGGAAGCCGCAACAGCGCTGGTTGGGGCCTGGCAGGTTCGGCACGATAGCAAATTGTTCGAATGCGTACACAGCGGCGCACAAATGACTCACAAATTTGCGAACTGAGTGGGTCGTCGCGGAGTCTATCGACCGATATACTCGCAAACCGCGGAGCGCAAAGCCGCTCCTGGCAAGGGTTGTTGTGCGAAAACGCTGCTGCGCGCCCCAGTCCCTGGACAGTGCCAGTCGATTTCGCAGAGTTTCCCTTTAGCACGCCTTGGAAAGAACGTGACGAACGCAGTGTGTTCGGGCTGAATCGTTTTTCCTGAAGACGGCTATTCACCTGAAGTACCCATGAAGCGTCACGGGTCAGAGGCCCCTCGCATGATAGAGCTCGAACAAGAAGATCCAATCCCGCAAGGCGACCTGGCCCTGCAAATCACCGCCTTGCCCCGTGAAACCAACGGCTTTGGCGATATTTTCGGCGGCTGGCTGGTGGCGCAGATGGACCTGGCGGGCACCGCCATGGCCAGCCGCGTCGCCGGTGGCCGGGTGGCCACGGTGGCCATCGACCGCATGGCGTTCCTGGTGCCGGTGGCCGTGGGCGCGCAGCTGTCCTTCTATACCCAGACCCTGGAAATCGGCCGCAGCTCGATCCAGATGATGGTCGAAGTGTGGAGCGACGACCCGTTGTCCAGCGAATGGCGCAAGGTCACCGAGGCGGTATTCGTGTTCGTCGCCATCGACGGCAGCGGCCGCACCCGCTCGGTTCCACCCCGCGCCCGTTAAACCTGGAGGCGGTCATGCGCGCCATGCCCGCCCAAACCTTGCGAACGAGAACAGCAGCATGCCTACGCCCCAGGTCGAAACCGTCAAACTGGATGAACTGAACTGCTGGCGCATCCGCCACGGTGACGCCGAACTGCTGGTGGCCCAGCAAGGCGCGCACATCCTCAGTTACCAGGTGGCTGGGCAACAGCCGCTGATCTGGCTCAACGACGAGGCCGTGTTCAAAAGCGGCAAGAGCATCCGCGCCGGGGTTCCGGTGTGCTGGCCCTGGTTCGGCAACCTGGCGCGCAACCCGCAAAGCGTGCAGGCCATGCGCCAAAGCGCTGAACCGGCACCGGCCCACGGCCTGGTGCGGGCCACCGACTGGGAGCTGCTGGGCATCGAAAGCCAGGGCGACAGCCTGCTGGTGGAACTGCGCCTGCCCTGCCCCGCTGGCGGTTTTCCCGGCTGGCCCCATACAGTGGAACCGCGCCTGAGCATCCGCCTCGACCAACAACTGCACATCAGCCTCAGCAGCCACAACCTGGGTACTGAAAGCGTGAGCATCAGCCAGGCGCTGCACAGCTATTTCGCCGTCAGCGATGTGCGCAATGTGCAGGTCGAAGGCCTGGACGGGCTGAGCTACATCGAAACCCTGGAAGACTGGACCACCAAGGTCCAGCAAGGCGCCCTGCACTTTAGCGGCGAGACTGATCGCATCTACCTGAACGTCCCGGCGCAGCTGGAGATCGTCGACCCCGAGTGGCAACGACGGATTCGCCTGACCAGCGCAGGCTCGCGCACCGCGGTGATCTGGAACCCCTGGATCGACCGCGCCGCGCAGTTCAGCGACATGGCCGACGACGGCTGGCAGCGCATGCTGTGCATCGAGACCGCCAACGTGATGGACGACATCGTCACCCTGGCCCCCGGCGCCCGCCACACCCTGAGCGTGAGCATCGGCGCCGCCCCGCTCTGACCCACGATTGCGCTGATGGGCCCTGTGTTCAGGCTGGGCGTGGCGAAGGAGCTTGCTCCCGCTGGAAGGCGCAGCCTTCCCAAGTCCTGAATCCGCGGTCTGTCAGGCAGAACGCGTACTCAGGTCTTGCGGCCGCTACGCGCCCGAGCGGGAGCAAGCTCCCTCGCCACAACAGCCCTCCTGGCCCCAAATTCCTGGCTAATCCCCTCAGTCCCGCTACAGGTCGGATTCCTGCACCACCCGCACCTTCGCCGCATCCAGGGCGTAGGCCGCGTCAGCCAGGTCATTGCTGACCTTCTCGATCTTCAGGGTGCCGGTCACCCACAGCGGGGTGTAGATGTCATCCAGCTTCACGCCCTTGGGAAAGCGCACCAGCACCAGCTGGTTGGGCGGCGGTGGCGGCACGTGGATGCAGGCACCCGGGTACGGCACCAGGAAGAACAGCGTGCTGCGGCCCTTGGCATCGGCTTCCAGCGGCACCGGGTAGCCGCCCAGGCGGATCTGCTTGTCGTTCATCGCCGGCACGGTCTTGGTGGAGTACATCACCGCCGGCAAGCCCTTGCTCTGCTTCAGGCCACCCTTGTCGGTGAAGGTGCCGTTGGCCTCGGGGGAGTTGTGGTCGATTTCCGGCATCTGCTCCAGGGCCTTCTGGTCCGACTTGGGCATCAGCTCCAGCCAGTCGGTTTCCGGCAGTTCGCCAGCGTGGGCCAGGCCGCAGCCCAGCAGAACAAAGGTCAATAGAAGACGGCGCATGAGAGGCTGGCTCGGTCAAAAAGGAAGGACGGAAAAACCCGGGCATTCTAGTGCCCAAACCGTCGGCTGCGTTGAAGTTTCAGATGAAGAAAGGGGCTCCCCTCTGCCCGAGCGGCAGAGGGGGCTTGCAGGGGGGAATCAGCTTTTCTTGATAAAGCCGTAGATCACCAGCAGGACGATCGCGCCCACCAGCGCACCGATGAAACCGGCACCCTGGCCCGCATGGTAGATACCCAGCGCCTGACCGCCATAAGTGGCCGCCAGCGAACCGCCGATACCCAGCAGGATGGTCATGATCCAGCCCATGCTGTCGTCTCCCGGCTTGAGGAAACGCGCCAGCAGACCAACGATCAAGCCGATGAAAATGGTTCCGATAATGCCCATGGCTGTTCCTCTGTAAGGGGGGATCAAGCCAAAGCCTAGTCAGCGCTCTGGCCTCCCGCTATCAGAGAACGGCGGGAAACGAAGGTTCCCGCCAGCCGGTGGATTTGTTACTCGGCGATCAGCGCTTGCACCTTGAGGATCTGCGCTTGCAGGGTCGCCTGATCGGCACAACGCAGGTTGGCGTGGCCGACCTTGCGCCCGGCCTTGAAGGCCTTGCCGTAGTGATGCAGGTGGCAGTCGTCGATGGCGATGACCTGGTCCACCGGCGGCACCTGGCCGATGAAGTTGATCATCGCGCTCTCACCGACCTTGGCCGTGGAGCCCAGGGGCAGGCCGGCCACCGCCCGCAGGTGGTTTTCGAACTGGCTGCACTCGGCGCCTTCGGTGGTCCAGTGCCCGGAGTTGTGCACCCGTGGGGCGATCTCGTTGGCCTTGAGGCCACCGTCGACTTCGAAGAACTCGAACGCCATCACGCCGACATAATCCAGCTGCTTGAGCACGCGGCTGGAGTAGTCCTCGGCCAGAGCCTGCAGCGGGTGATCGCTGCTGGCCACCGACAGGCGCAGGATGCCGCTGTCGTGGGTGTTGTGCACCAGCGGGTAGAAACGGGTTTCCCCGTCACGGGCACGCACGGCGATCAGCGAGACTTCGCCGGTGAACGGCACGAAGCCTTCCAGCAGGCAAGGCACGCTGCCCAGTTCGGCGAAAGTGCCGGCAACGTCGGCGGCGCTGCGCAGGACCTTCTGGCCCTTGCCGTCGTAACCCAGGGTGCGGGTCTTGAGCACGGCCGGCAGGCCGATGCGCGCCACAGCGGCGTCGAGATCCGCCTGGGACTGGATGTCGGCGAACTCGGGGGTGGGAATCCCCAGGTCCTTGAACATGCTCTTCTCGAACCAGCGATCGCGGGCGATGCGCAAGGCTTCGGCGCTCGGGTAGACCGGCACGAACTGCGAAAGGAAGGCCACGGTTTCCGCCGGCACGCTCTCGAATTCGAAGGTCACCAGGTCCACTTCATCGGCCAGCTGGCGCAGGTGGTCCTGGTCGCCGTAGTCGGCCCGCAGGTGTTCGCCTAGGGCAGCGGCACAGGCGTCCGGCGCCGGGTCGAGGAAAGCGAAGTTCATTCCCAGCGGAGTCCCCGCCAGGGCCAACATGCGGCCCAACTGGCCGCCACCGATTACACCGATCTTCATCGTCAACAACCTCAGGCGACGCGCGGGTCTGGATTGTCCAGGACGCTGTCTGTCTGTTCAGCACGGAATTTTTTCAGCACCGCATGAAACTGCGGGTGCTTGGCGCCCAGGATGCTCGCCGAGAGCAGGGCCGCGTTGATCGCGCCAGCCTTGCCGATGGCCAGGGTGGCCACGGGGATGCCGGCGGGCATCTGCACGATGGACAGCAGCGAATCCACGCCCGAGAGCATCGACGACTGCACCGGCACGCCCAGCACCGGCAGGTGGGTCTTGGCCGCACACATGCCCGGCAAGTGCGCCGCGCCGCCAGCACCGGCGATGATCACCTCGATGCCACGCGCCTCAGCCTCTTCGGCGTACTGGAACAGCAGGTCCGGGGTGCGGTGAGCGGACACCACCTTCACCTCGTAAGGGATGCCGAGCTTTTCCAGCATATCGGCGGTGTGGCTAAGGGTGGACCAATCGGACTTGGAGCCCATGATCACGCCAACCAGTGCACTCATCGTCGTGCCTCTTCTCTCTGGGCGCCCGCAGGCGCGTCAAAAACAACAAGCCACGCGAAAATGCGTGGCTTGACTGTACGAATTATGGCCGGACGAACCGGCCGAAGGCCGCGCAGTATACCGAAAAAGCCGCGCTAAACGCACTTTCGCCGACCATCTGTCGAACAAAGTATTTCCGGCGCAAAACCCCGGTTTTATTGACTCCCAGGTCAATCCCGTACCCCTCGTAGGAGCTGGCTTGCCAGCGAACAGGCCAGCCCTGCTATCACCACCCTCCCGACCGACGCTTTCGCCGGCAAGCCGGCTCCTACAAAAAAGCCTGCGCCCATCTCCCGTAGGAGCTGGCTTGCCAGCGAACAGGCCAGCCCTACGATCACCACCCTCCCGGCCGACGCTTTCGCCGGCAAGCCGGCTCCTACGTGGCCGCGGCTTGTGCGGCGGCGCCTTCCAGCTTGCGCCAGAGCAAGCGCACGTTGGCCTTGCGCACCAGGGCGCAGCGGTACAGGCGGATCTCCAGCGGCACATGCCATTGCGCGCCGCCGCACACCACCAGCTCGCCCCGGGCCAGCTCGGCCCGCACGCTCAACTGCGGCACCCAGGCAATGCCCAGCCCTTCCAGGGCCATGCTTTTAAGGCTGTCGGCCATGGCAGTTTCATAGACCGTGGTGAATCGCAGGTTGCGCTGGCGCAGCAGCAGGTTCACCGAACGCCCGAGAAAGGCCCCGGCGCTGTAGGCCAGCAGCGGCACACTGGATTCCCCTTCCAGGTCGAACAGCGGCTTGCCCTGGGGGTTGGCGGCGCACACCGGCAGCATCTCGGTGTGCCCCAGGTGCAGCGAAGGGAAGATTTCCGAGTCCATCTGCAAGGCCGCGTCCGGGTCATAGAAGGCCAGCATCAGGTCGCAGCCGCCTTCGCGCAGGGCGTGCACCGCGTCACCGACGTTGGTGGCCACCAGCCGCGTGGCGATGTTCAGCCCTTCGTTGCGCAGTTGCGCGATCCAGCGCGGGAAGAAGCCCAGCGCCAGGGAGTGAGCCGCCGCCACCTGCATCACCTCACCCTGGCCACCTTCCAGATGATGCAGGTGACGCACCACCTCGCCGAGCTGTTCGACCACGGTGCGCGCGGTGACCAGGAACAGTTGCCCCGCCGCCGTCAGTTCCACCGGCGTGCGCGAGCGGTTGACCAGGGTCAGGCCCAGGGCTGCTTCCAGGCTGCGGATGCGCCGACTGAAGGCCGGCTGGGTCACGAAACGTCGCTCGGCAGCCTGGGAAAAGCTGCGGGTGGCGGCCAAGGCACTGAAGTCCTCGAGCCATTTGCTTTCCAGATTCATCACGTCCTCCCGGACACGCACCATTTTAGGTCACACGCTCGCCGACAAAGCGACGTCACACCGGCATTATGCCGAATATGCATAGCCCAGTGTTTAACAGCATTGGCCCAAAAATTCCCTTCGGCCTAGGATTCGCAGCGTTCCCGGCACAGACCGGGTCCCTAACGAGATGATCTCCGTCATGTCCTCCGCTGCATCTTTCCGCACAGAAAAAGACCTGCTTGGCGTACTCGAAGTACCGGCTCAAGCGTATTACGGCATCCAGACCCTGCGAGCGGTGAACAACTTCCGTCTCTCCGGCGTTCCGATTTCGCACTACCCAAAACTGGTCGTGGCCCTGGCAATGGTCAAGCAGGCAGCTGCTGACGCCAACCGCGAACTGGGTCATCTGAGCGAAGCCAAGCATGCCGCCATCAGCGAGGCCTGTGCCCGCCTGATCCGCGGCGACTTCCACGAAGAGTTCGTGGTGGACATGATTCAAGGCGGCGCTGGCACTTCGACCAACATGAATGCCAACGAAGTCATCGCCAACATCGCGCTGGAGGCCATGGGCCACAGCAAGGGCGAATACCAGTACCTGCACCCGAACAACGACGTGAACATGGCGCAGTCCACCAACGACGCCTACCCGACCGCGATCCGCCTGGGTCTGCTGCTGGGTCACGACGCCCTGCTGGCCAGCCTCGACAGCCTGATCCAGTCGTTCGCCGCCAAGGGTGACGAATTCAGCCACGTCCTGAAAATGGGCCGTACCCAGCTGCAAGACGCCGTGCCGATGACCCTCGGCCAGGAATTCAAGGCCTTCGCCACCACCCTGGGTGAAGACCTGGCTCGCCTGAAGACCCTGGCGCCGGAAGTGCTGACCGAAGTCAACCTGGGCGGCACCGCCATCGGCACCGGCATCAACGCCGACCCGCGCTACCAGGCCCTGGCCGTACAACGCCTGGCCACCATCAGCGGCCAGCCGCTGGTACCGGCGGCCGACCTGATCGAAGCCACCTCCGACATGGGCGCCTTCGTGCTGTTCTCCGGCATGCTCAAGCGCACCGCGGTCAAGCTGTCGAAGATCTGCAACGACCTGCGCCTGCTGTCCAGCGGCCCACGCACCGGCATCAACGAAATCAACCTGCCAGCGCGTCAGCCCGGCAGCTCGATCATGCCTGGCAAGGTCAACCCGGTGATCCCGGAAGCGGTCAACCAAGTGGCGTTCCAGATCATCGGCAACGACCTGGCCCTGACCATCGCGGCCGAAGGCGGCCAGCTGCAACTGAACGTGATGGAGCCGTTGATCGCCTTCAAGATCTTCGACTCGATCCGCCTGCTGCAACGCGCCATGGACATGCTGCGCGAGCACTGCATCACCGGCATCACCGCCAACGAAACCCGTTGCCGCGAACTGGTGGAGCACTCCATCGGCCTGGTCACCGCGCTGAACCCGTACATCGGCTATGAAAACGCCACCCGTATCGCCCGCATCGCCCTGGAAAGTGGCCGTGGCGTACTGGAACTGGTGCGCGAAGAAGGCCTGCTGGACGACGCCATGCTCGACGACATCCTGCGTCCGGAAAACATGATTGCCCCGCGCCTGGTTCCGCTGAAAGCGTAACCGCCGCGCCCCCGAAACATGCAACACCGCTCACCAGGTTGAGGGACTAGACACCTCTCACCTTTTGAGGGCTTGGAGATACGTCTCCAGGCCCTTTTTTTTGCCTGCTGTTTTTGCCTGCCGTTGAAATCGCTGCGCCCGCTGCGCGGCCGATCGCAGCCTGCGGCAGCGGCTACACCCCCAACCTGAACTGCGGCCGCCACCTCTTTGTAGCCGCTGCCGAGCCCGCGAGGCTGCGAACGGCACCGCAGGGGCCGCAAAACCTGCCAGCACACTCTGCCTGCCCGACCCCACTCGCACATTCAACAAAGCCCCTATCCCCCTGCCCAGCACCCGATTTGTCAGGGAATACCGTCCAGTGCCGGAGCCGTTTCGCTTTGTTTTGTAGGGCAAATCCGAGAGAATCCCCCACGCCTTTGAGCGCCTTGTACCCCTTCGAACGATCAGGCAGTCTCCCGGTGCCGCTGCCAAATCAGCGGCCCGGATGTGGAAGTCTGGGATAAAGGACGTGCAGTCGTCTCATTCGAACACCCTTGCCGATGCGGCTTGGGTGAACTCGATCTATGGCGGCTGTGCGTAGGGCACCTTCGGGTGCGCCGGTTCCTTTAGCCCGGTCTTCCACACCTGCGCACGGCTGCCACCCTCTCATGTGGAAGTGAGATCCGGCGGTTTCTTAAATTGCTAAAGGAACCAGTCTCATGAAAAAGCTCGTCCCCGACCCACCTCTTCAAACCGATCATCCACGCCGCGACCCGGAGCTGGACCGCGCCAACGCCAACCTGCTGGCCGCCTTGCACGGCACCCGCCATCGCCCCTTCGGCCTGCGCGACGCCCAGGGCCACCCGCTGTTTGCCGTACAGCCCGAGGTGAATGCCGAAGACGCGCTGATGCACGTTTCCTTGCTGCTCAAATGCGCCGAAGAGGTGTCCGATGAAATCACCGAACGGGCCAGCGGCATCGAGCGCGGGCTGATCTGGTCCATGGTGCATTCCGTGGAAATGGCCCGCGCCGTGGTGGACGCCCTGCTCGACGGCGCCCGCCCCGGCCCCTGACGCAACCTGTAGCCGCTGCCGAGCTCGCGAGGCTGCGACAAGGTCCGCAGGACCTTCAGCGATCTTGAGAACCCTGCGTCCCTTCGGGCCGTTCGCAGCCTGCGGCAGCGGCTACACCCCCAACCTGAACTGCGACCGCCACCTCTTTGTAGCCGCTGCCGAGCCTGCGAGGCTGCGAAAAGGTCCGCAGGACCTTCAGCGACCTTGAGACCCCTGCGTCCCTTCGGGCCGTTCGCAGCCTGCGGCAGCGGCTACAGGTTTTGCTCGGCACGGTGGATAATCAGCCTCCCGCCGCCACCGGCAATGACGACCAAGGCACCCTGTCGATGGACCCGACGCACACCCAAGCTCTGCAACAGCTACGCAAGCTGATCCCCATCGGCCTGCGCCATGCCCAGGCCCTGCTCGCCCGCTGCGCCAATAATCCGCAGCAAGCCGCCGAACTGTACAAATCCGAGCTGCTGCAAGTGCTGGTAGAAAAGTCCGGCTTGCCCCAAGAGCAAGCCCGGGAACACTTGCTCGCCGCCGCTTACGACCTGAACCGCGCCCTGCACGCTATAGAAGAAGCGCGCTTCACCCTGACCCAGCGCATTCTGCGCAAGCATCACCGGGACCCGGGCCAGGCCCTGGACCTGATCGCCCAAGCCATCGAAACCGCCGAGCACCTGCCCCGCCAGTACTGGCTGGATTTCGCGCGACTGGAGGCGCTGGCCCCGGCACCGCGCTGCTTCATGATCCTGCACGAGTGGCTGGCCTTCGAGGGCTGGGAAGGTTTCGACAGCGCCCTGCACTTTCACCTGTCCCAGGCCATCGCCCAATTGCGCCACCTGCAACTGGACGACCTGGCGGACACCCTGGAGCACGCCGATCAGCGCCAGCAGCAACTAAGAGCGACCCACGCCGAGAGCGAAAGCCCCACCGAGTTGAGCATGCGCATCAACCAGGACCCGCTGTTCAACCGCTACCAGGACCAATTCAACCAGCAGCGGCCGCAGCTGGAGCAACACCTGTATCAATGGGTGGAGCGATACATCGAACAGTTCCCAACCTGAGCAGCGAACGGGTGCTGGCGCACACGTCGCAGATACCCGCCCCCGAGAAATCGGTAAACTGCCGCCCTCACCGAACACGGACCTCGGATTCAGCCGCCATGGAATTGCAGTACCGCCTCACCCCGGCCCACACCGAAGCCCGGCTTGCCGAAAAACTGCCCCAGGCGCTGCTTGAGCATGACCAGTTAGAGACGCGGATCTCCAGCGCCACCTCGCGCTGGCAGGGGCGCCTGCTCGGCCCGCTGATCCTGCTGCTGTGCCTGATCGCCGCGCCCCTGGCGCTGTATTTCCCCGAGCGGCGCTTTACCCCGGAAAAGATCATCGCCCTGGTGCTCTGCGCGCTGGTCTTCATCCCGCTCTGGTGGCGCTTTTCCGGGCGCCTGATCCAGCGCCTACAGGCCCGCACCCGGCACCGGACACCGCTGCGCGGCCTGAACCACCGCCTGATCGAGGCCCGCCTGCGGGCGCCCTTGAAGGCTGTCAAGGGCACTTACCACCTGAGCTTCGACGACCAGGGTTTCACCCTGAACAAACCTCCCAGAGCCAAGAGCAGCATGACCTGGGAGCAGGTCGTGTACCTGCGTGAAGCGGCCAATTTCTATGACGTGGCCAGCGCCGAAATGCAGCGCAAAGACCAGGCCTGCCGCATCGCCAAACACAGCGAACTGATGGACGCCGAGGAGTATCAGCAAGGGCTGCAAGCCTTTCTGAGCCAATGCCCAGTCCCGCCGTCCGCCACCTGACCAAGCCTCCCCCGACGCCCCACACACGGAATTTGCATGCACACATCAGCGTCCTCCCCCCGCCCGGCCCGCGCCCTGGCCATCCTCGGCACCGGCCACGCCCTGCCGCAGCGGGTGGTCAGCAGTGCCGAGCTGGACCGCCAGCTCGGCCTGGAAGCCGGTAGCGTGGCGCGCATCAGCGGGGTGCAGCAGCGCCACGTCGCCGATCCTGCGGACACCGCCGCCAGCCTCGGCGCCCGTGCCGCGCGCCAGGCCCTGCAGGCGGCCGGCCTGGAGCTTGGCCAGCTGGACCTGATCGTCTGCGCCAGCGGCACTCAGGACCAGGGCATGCCCTGCAACGCCGCGCTGCTGCAACGGGAGCTGGGCCTGGGGCAGTCGGGCATTCCGGCCATGGACATCAACGCCAGCTGCCTGGGCTTTATCGCCGCCCTGGATACCTTGTCCTGGCCGATCCAGGCCGGGCATTACCGGCGCGTGCTGCTGGTGTGCGCCGATATCGCTTCCTGCGGCCTGGACTGGCAGCAGGTGGAAGTCTGCGGCATCTTCGGCGACGGCGCGGCGGCGGTGGTGCTGGGCCCGGGCCATGGCGGGCAGAAGCTCCTCGCCTCGCGCCTGAAGACCTACGCCGAAGGCGCGGCGCTGTGCCAGATCCCCGCCGGCGGTTCGCGCTTTCATCCGCGGCGCATCGACGTGCCGTTCGAGCCCCTGACCAGCTTCGCCATGCAGGGCAAGGGCGTGTTCCGCCTGGCGGCCAAGCACCTGCCCGAGCTGCTGGACGACTTGCTGCAGCAAGCCGCGCTGCCCCTGGCACGGATCGACTGGGTGATCCCTCATCAAGCCAGCCAGCAGGCCATGCAACACGCGGCCAAGCGCCTGAGCCTGGGGCCGGACAAGGTCATCGATATCTTTGCCCAGCACGGCAATCAGGTGGCGGCCTCGCTGCCCACCGCCCTGGACATCGCGGTGCGCGACGGGCGCATTCAACGCGGACACACCCTGCTGCTGATCGGCACCGGCGCGGGCCTGTCCCTCGGCGGCATGATCCTGGAGTTCTGATGAAGATCCTGGTCACCGGCGGCACCGGTTTTATCGGTCGGCATCTGGTCTGGAAGCTGGCCGCCGAAGGCTGTGAGGTGCAGTTCAGCGGGCGCAACCCCGAGGCGGCGGCCGAGGTGATTGCCCACAGCCCGGCGCCGGTGCGCTGGCTGCCCCTGGAGCACGGCAGCCCGTTGGCCAAGCGCCTGCTGGCCGACGCCAGCCGCGAGCATGACGCCATCGTGCATTGCGCCGCCCTGTCTTCACCCTGGGGGTCGCCCCAGGCGTTTGCCCGGGCCAACCTCGACTCCACCGCCGAGGTGATCCACGCCTGCGGCAAGAACCGCATCCCGCGGCTGGTGCATATCTCCACCCCGAGCCTGTACTTCGACTTCAGCGACCGCCTGGGCATCCGCGAAGACCAGCCGCTGCCAAACCCGGTGAACGACTACGCCCGCAGCAAGGCCCAGGCCGAAACCCTGCTGGCAGACGCCAAGCTGCCCGAGTGCGTGATCCTGCGCCCCCGGGCGGTGTTCGGCCCCTGGGACGCAACCCTGATGCCGCGCCTGCTGCGGGTGATGCAGCGCGGGGCGATTCCGCTGATGCGCGGCGGCCAGGCCCAGCTGGACCTGACCTGCGTCGACAATCTGGTGCACGCGGTGTGGCTGGCCCTGACCCGGCCCCTGCCGCGCCCGCTGTGCGTCTACAACCTGAGCAACGCCACACCCCTGGCCTTCAAGGACCTGCTGCAACAGATGGCCGAGCACTTCCAGCTGCCGCTGCGCACCCGCCGCCTGCCCTGGCCCCTGGTGCACGGCGTGGCGCACCTGCTGGAGCTCAAGGCGCGCCTGGGCAACGGCGCCGAACCCTTGATCACCCGCTACGGCGCCGGCGTCCTGGCCTTCAGTCAGACCCTGGACATCAGCGCCATCCAGCGCGAGCTGGGCTATCGCCCGGTGATCAGCCAGGACCAGGGCATCGCCCAGCACGCCCAATGGTGGCTGGCACAGCAGAGACAACGAGCATGAGCCGCAGCGTGAGTTTGAAGATCCTCCGGGCCGGCTGGTGCCAGCACCTGGAATGCATGGCCGACCGTGGCGGGCGCCTGGCGCCGGTGCAGTTTCCGGCCCTGTGCGGGCTGATCCAGCACCCGGAGCACGGCTGGATTTTGTACGACACCGGCTACGCCGAGCACTTCTTCCAGGCCACCCGCGCCCTGCCCGAGCGCCTGTACCGCAGTGCGGTGCCGGTGCAGTTGCCGGTGGTCGAACAATTGGGCGCGCAGTTGCATGAGCTGGGCATCGGCCCGGGGGATATCCGCCATGTGATCATTTCCCACTTTCACGCCGACCATGTCGCCGGGCTGCGGGACTTTGCCAACGCGCGTTTCATCGCCCTGGAAGCCGATTATCGGCATATCGACAGCCTGCGCGGCCAGCGTTGGCGCGCCACCCTCGGCGGCCATCTGCCGGGCTTGCTGCCGGACGACTTCGGCGCCCGCCTGCGCCTGGCCGAAGCCAGCCCCAGCTGTGCGCTGCCAAGCTGGATGGCGCCCTTCGAGCAGGGCCTGGACCTGTTCGGTGATGGCAGCCTGATCGGCGTGCCGTTGCCCGGGCACAGCGAAGGCCAGCTGGGCCTGTTCATCCCCGATGCCCAGGGCCGGCCGGTGTTCCTGGTGGCCGACGCCTGCTGGTCGGTGCCGGCCTGCCGCGCCGAACGCCTGCCCGCTGCACCTGCACTGTGGTTTGCCAGCGCCGACCGTCAGCAGTACGTGCGCACCTACAGCGGCCTGGGCCAGTTGATCCGCCGCGAACCGGCGGTGGCGGTGCTGCCGTCCCATTGCACCCAGGCCTGGGAGGCGTTCGCCCATGAACAGTGAACGCCTGCTGGGCACCCTGCGCAGCATCGGCGCCTTCGTGTTCAGCCGCTATGCCCTGCGCTTTCGTCGCCGCGAGCGCCTGGAAGCCTGGCAGGCCCGACGCCTCAAGCACTTCATGGCGCGGGTCATGCCCCGTGGCCAGCGCTTCAACGGGCTGACCCACGATGGCCTGCACAGCTTGCCGATCATGGACAAGGCCAGCCTGATGAGCGATTTCGCCGCCTTCAACACCCGCGCCCTGAGCCTGGAACAAGTGTTGCCGGTGGCCCTGCAGGCCGAGCGTTCCCGGGACTTCAGCCCGACCCTGGGGGACATCACCGTGGGCCTGTCCAGCGGCACCTCGGGGGCCCAGGGGGTGTTCCTGGTCAGCAGCGCGGAGCGCCAGCGCTGGGCCGGCATCCTGCTGGCACGGACCCTGCCCCGGACCCTGCTGCCCCGGCTGCTGTGCCCCTGGCTGGCGCCGCTGCGCATCGCCTTCTTCCTGCGAGCCAACAGCCGCCTGTACACCACCCTGGCCAACCGCCGCATCGACTTCGCCTTTCATGACCTGACCCTGGGCCTGACCGCCTCCCTGGAGCGCCTGAACCAGCAGAACCCGGACGTGCTGGTGGCCCCGGCCACGGTGCTGCGCGGGTTGGCCCAGGCGGCCCTGGCCGGGCAGCTGACGATCCGCCCCCGGCACATTCTGTCGGTGGCCGAAGTGCTGGAAAGCACCGACGCCGAAGTGGTGCAGCAGGCCTTCGGGCTCAAGCCCCGGCAGATCTATCAGGCCAGCGAAGGCTTCCTCGGCTACACCTGCGAGGCCGGCACCCTGCACCTGAATGAAAGCCACCTGCACATCGAACCGCAGTGGCTGGACCCTGAGCGCACGCGCTTTCAGCCGATCATCACCGACTTTTCCCGGCGTACGCAGCTGATCGTGCGTTATCGCCTCAACGACATCCTGCGAGTGGCCGAAGCGCCCTGCCCCTGTGGCCGCGCGGAACGGGCCATCGCCGCCGTGGAAGGCCGCGCCGACGAGATCCTCTGGCTGCCGCGGCTCGACGGCCAGCAGCTGGCACCGCTCTACCCCGACGTATTGCGCCGCGCCTTGCTGATGCTGGGGGCGACGCTTGAGGAATATGAAATCCACCAGCGCGGGCTGCTCTGGCAGGTCAACCTGCGCACCTCGGGCGACTACCACGGGCTGTGCCAACGCTTGAGCGAGGCCCTCGCCGAGCTCTGCGCGCAACAGGGGCTGCAGGCGCCACAGCTGAGCTTCGGCCACTGGCAGGCGCCGCCGCCACAGACGAAAAGACGCCGCCTGCTGATGCTGCAACTGCCCGAGGGACTGCCATGCGTGTATTGATTCTCGGCGCCCGGGCCCCGGCCTGCCTGGAGTGGGCCCGGGCCTTCAGCCAAGCCGGCTGGACGGTGACCGTGGCCGATTCCCTGGCCCAGCCCCTGAGCCGCTTCAGCCGCGCCGCCGAGCACTTCGTGCGCCTGCCGGAGCCGCGCCACGACCCGGATGCCTGGATCGAAGCCCTGGCCGGGGTCATCCGCCAACAGGCCATCGACCTGCTGCTGCCCACCTGCGAAGAGGTGTTCTACCTGGCCCACGGCCTGGAGCGTCTGCGCCCGCTGTGCCGGGTGTTCACCAGCGATTTCGAGCTGCTGCACCGCCTGCACCACAAGGGCGATTTCGCCGCCATGACCCAAGGTTGGGATGTGGCCGCGCCGCCGACCCGAGTGCTGCATGACCCGGCCGCGTTGCAGGCACTGGCCGCCGAGCACGATGCCCTGGTGTTCAAGCCGGCCTATTCGCGCTTCGCCTCCCAGACCCTGATCCGCCCGAGCCCGACGCAGTTGGCCAAGGTCCGGCCCAGCAGCGAGGCGCCCTGGGTGGCCCAGCAGTTTGTCCCCGGCCAGGAATACTGCAGCTTCAGCGTGCTGGTGGACGGCCAATTGCGCGCCCACAGCAGCTACCAGCCGCGCTACCGGGTCGGACGTGGCTCGGGAGTCTACTTTCACAGCTGCGCCCCGGCGCCGATCCGCGCCTTCCTGGAGCAGTTCGGCCGGGCCACCGGCTACACCGGGCAGGTGGGTTTTGACTTCATCGAGGACCCGCACGGCCGCTTCCACGTGCTGGAGTGCAACCCCAGGGCCACCAGCGGCGTGCACCTGTTCGACGACCAGCGCGTGCCGTTGGTAGCGGCGCTGGGCAGCGAAGCCGGCACTGCGCTGGAGGCGACCCTGGAACCCAGGATGATCGCCCTGGCCATGCTGCTTCTGGCCGCGCCGCAACGGGCCTTGAGCAGGGCGTTCTGGCACGACTACCGGCAAGCCCGGGACGTGATCGTCCAGGACGGTGACCGTGGCCCGCTGACCGCCCAGTTGCTGAGCCTGAGCGAGATCATCGGCCGCGCCCTGACCCGCCGCTGCGGGCTGCTGGCCGCCTCTACTGCCGATATCGAATGGAACGGCCAACCCCTGGGGGCAACGCGCCGATGAAGCTGTGGATGCCCGAGCAACTGGCCCTTGAGCCCCCGAGCGCCGGCGACAGCCACGCCCGGCAGTACGTGCGCACCTGCGCCGGCGGCGCCCTGATCGGCAACGTCAGCACCGCCCTGGCCCTGCTGGACACCGGCCATCATCAGTTCCCGGTGAGCATCAACCACGGCCACGACCCTGTGGATAACTGCTACGTGGTGTCGCCGCAAACCGCCTACAGCGGCTACGCCCGGGAAGAACTGCAGCGCCTGAAACGGCCCTGGCTGGCCCGGCCGCTGAGGCTGCTGACCCAGGGCGTGGACCGGCTGCTGAGCGCGGCCAAGGTCGACCGGCTGGTGCAGGTCAACAACTGGCTGCTGTCCACCAACCTGTACCCGGCCGACTGGGACGGCGCGGACTTGCCGGCGATCACCGAGCTGCTGCGCCGGGCGTTTCCCGACCACGGCTTTGGCTTTCGCTCGCTCAACGACTTCAGCAACCGCGCCCTGCGCAAGCGCCTGCAAGCCCTGGGCTACCTGGCGATTCCCAGCCGCCAGGTGTACCTGTTCGACGGCCGCCAGGGCGAAAATTCAGCCTTCCTGCGCCACCACAACACCCGCCTGGATGCCACCCTGCTGCGTCGCAGCCCCTATACGGTGGTGCCCGGCAGCCAGCTGAACGAAGCCGACTTCCAGCGCATCGAGCAGCTGTACAACCTGCTGTACCTGGATAAATACAGCCGCCTCAACCCCCACTACAGCGCCCAATGGCTGCAACGCGGGCAGGCCGAAGGCTGGCTGGACGTGCGCGCTCTGCGCAACGCCGAAGGCCGCATCGACGGCGCCCTGGGCTGGTTCGCCAACAGCGCGCTGATCAGCACGCCCATCGTTGGCTACGACACCGCCCAGCCCCAGCGCGCCGGGCTGTACCGGCAACTGACCAGGCTGTGCCTGCAAGAGGCGGTGAACCGCCGTCAGGTGCTCAACTTCAGCTCCGGCGCCGCCGCCTTCAAGCGCTTGCGTGGCGGCCAGCCCGAAATCGAATACAGCCTGATCCACGTCGCCCACCTGCCCTGGCCGCGCAGGCTGGTGTGGCAACTGATGGGGATGCTGCTGCAACGGATCGGCGTACCGCTGATGAGGAAGCTCAAACTGTGAACAGTCACTCGGGCTGGTGGCCCGTCGCCCTCAGCCGGCAGCTGCACAAGCAGCCCCTGGCCTGCACCCTGCACGGCGTGCCGCTGGTGCTGTTTCGCGACGCCGAGGGCGCCCCTGCCGTATTACCGGACCGCTGCCCCCATCGCTTTGCGCCGCTGAGCGCCGGCCGGGCGCGCGACGGGCAGATCCAGTGCCCCTACCACGGCTGGCGCTTCGATCCCCAGGGCCGTTGTACTCAACTGCCCGGGCTGGAGCAGCAGCGTTGCAGCCAGCCCTTGCTGCAGCCGCTGCACAGCTGCGAAGCCCAGGGGCTGGTGTGGGCCAGCCTTGCCAGCGAGCGGCCGCATGCGCCACCAGTGGCCGCCGCCGAACAGGCCCAGGCCCTGGATGTGTTCTGGATCAGCGACCGGGTGCAGTGCAGCTTGCAGGACGCCGCGGAGAACTTCCTCGACGGTTTCCACACCCACTTCGTGCACGCCGGCTGGATTCGCCACGATCGCCAGCGCCAGCGCATTAGCGCCTGGGTGCATCGGCTGGAAGACGGGGTTGAAGCGCAGTACAGCGAAGAAGGCACCCAATCCGGGCTGATTTCCCGGCTGTTCGAAGGCGAACGCGGCCTGAGCATGGGGCGCTTTCGCCTGCCGGGGCTGGCGGAAATCGAATACCGCGACCGCCAGGGCCGGCTCAACCTGCTGGTCAGCGCCTGGCTGAGCCCCGCCGCCGAGGGCCAGTTGCGGCTGTTCGCGCGCATCGCCACGGCCCGCGGCCGCCTGCCGGGCTGGATCAAACGCGGCGTGCTGCAGCCGCTGTTCAAGGTGATCCTCAAGCAGGACCGGCAGATCCTGGAGAACGTCAGCGCCAACCAGCAACGCTTTGCCCGGGTGCCGCTGCGCTGGCAGCGGCCCACGCCTCTGGACAGCTCGCTGGATCTGCTGGGGCCGTGGATTCGCCAGTTGCTGGAGCAGGGTGAACTGAAGGACTTCCAAGAACGCCGGGAGCAATTCTGGCTGTAATCCCGTAGGAGCCGGCTTGCCGGCGAACACGCCCTCAAGACAGGCACCGCTCAAACGGGCCCCTTCGCTGGCCAGCCAGCTCCTACGGTTGGCAACGGTGATGCGGGCCCCTTGGAGCCTCTGTTCGCGGGATTTTCCGGGCAAGACAAGAACCGTTTCAGCCCACCGCCGGCACTGCCGTTCCTCGGCTCGACACGCAACATGCAGACGGCGAGCCCGCGCACCGGTATAGTGCGCCCCCTCTTCACGTGGACAGCCGTCGGTAACGAGGCTCAACCCCACGGGAAACCCGAACTAATAACAACCCGCGAAATATAGAACCGGGACGAACGCTCGCCCCACCGCATTGCCGTGCGTGCAATCAGCGGTGTAACTGAATGTTTCCGTCCGTTCTGCTTTTGCCTACACAAAAAACAGCGAGGAATAATCCATGCTCGAAGTCATCAACGACTTCCTCTCAGGGAAAGTGCTGATCGTGCTCATTGTCGGGCTCGGCAGCTACTTCACGATCCGCTCGCGTTTCGTTCAATTGCGCCACTTCCTCCATATGTTCGCGGTGTTCCGCGACAGCCTGAAAAGCAGCGGCGGCCAGCTCAGCTCGTTCCAGGCGCTGATGCTCAGCCTTGCTGGCCGGGTGGGCGCGGGCAACATCGCCGGCGTCGGCATCGCCGTGACCCTGGGCGGCCCTGGCGCGGTGTTCTGGATGTGGGTGACCGCACTGGTCGGCATGTCCAGCAGCTTCTTCGAGTGCACCCTGGCCCAGGTCTACAAGCGCGCCGACGGCGACGGCCTGTACCGCGGCGGCCCGGCCTACTACATCCAGCACGGCCTGAAGCTCAAGGGCATGGCGGTGGTGTTCTCGATCCTGCTGCTGGTCACCTACGGCTTCGCCTTCATCGGCCTGCAGTCCTACACCGTGACGCACTCGCTGCAGGACGCCTTTGCCTTTGACCCACGCCACACCGGCATCGTCCTGGCGGTGCTGCTGGCCATCACCTTCATCGGCGGCATCAAGCGCATCGCCGCGGTGTCCGACCTGCTGGTTCCGATCAAGACCCTGGCCTACATCGCCGTGACCCTGTACGTGATCGGCACCCAGATCGAACACGTGCCGGCCATGCTGGAAACCATCATCAAGAGCGCCTTCGGCCTCGATCCGGCCTTCGGCGGCCTGCTGGGCAGCGCCATCGTCATGGGCGTGAAGCGTGGCGTGTTCGCCAACGAAGCCGGCCTGGGCAGTGCGCCGAACGTCGCCGCCGTGGCCGCCGTGAAGCACCCGGGCGCCCAGGGCGTGGTCCAGGCCTTCAGCGTGTTCCTCGACACCTTCGTGATCTGCACCTGCACCGCGCTGCTGATCCTGCTGTCGGGCTTCTACACTCCTGGCTTCGAAGGCGATGGCATCGTCCTGACCCAGAACTCGCTGGCCGCCGTGGTCGGTGACTGGGGCCGCCTGTTCGTCAGCGTCGCGCTGTCGCTGTTCGTCTTCACCTGCATCCTCTACAACTACTACCTGGGCGAAAACAGCCTGCAGTTCCTCAGCCGCAACCGCGCCGTGCTGATGCTGTTCCGCGGCCTGGTGCTGGCGCTGGTGGTCTGGGGTTCGATGCAGGACCTTTCGACCGTGTTCGCCTTCGCCGACATCACCATGACCTGCCTGGCCTTCGTCAACCTGGTGGCCCTGGCCATGCTGTTCAAGGTCGGCCTGCGGGTGATGCGCGACTACGACGAGCAGCGCCGCGCCGGCGTCGACCAGCCGGTGTTCGACTCGCGCAAGTTCGCCGATCTGGACCTGGACCTGAAGGCCTGGCCTGCCGAACCTTCGGCCGCCACCCAGGCCGAGCCGCAAGGCGTACCCGCAGCGCAACGCTGACGGGTGAACGACGGGGGCATCCTCTGCACCCGTCGGTTACAGTTCGATAAATGTGCGAGCGGGCTTGCCCGCTCCCACAGGAACTCACCGTTTCGGAGAATCCCATGAACCCTTCGACCTACCCTGTCGCCCAGCACGTCATGGTGCTCTACACCGGTGGCACCATCGGCATGCAGGCCAGCGCCGACGGCCTGGCCCCGGCGTCCGGTTTCGACGTGCGCATGCGCGCCTACCTCGACAGCCAGCCCGAACTGGTGGTGCCGGCCTGGCGCTTTCGCGAGATGGCGCCGCTGATCGACAGCGCCAACATGACCCCCGACTACTGGCAGCGCCTGCGTGAAGCGGTGGTCGAGGCCGTGGACCAAGGCTGCGACAGCGTGCTGATCCTGCACGGCACCGACACCCTGGCCTACAGCGCCGCCGCCATGAGCTTCCAGTTGCTGGGCCTGCCGGCGCCCGTGGTGTTCACCGGCTCGATGCTGCCGGCCGGCGTGCCCGACAGCGACGCCTGGGAAAACCTCAGTGGCGCCCTCTTGGCCCTGGGCCAGGGCCTGGCACCGGGGGTGCACCTGTACTTCCACGGCGAGCTGCTGGCGCCGACCCGCTGCGCGAAAATCCGCAGTTTCGGCCGTCACCCGTTCGCCGCCCTGCAACGCAATGGCGGCGGCGCCAAGGCCGAAGCGCTTCCTGCGGCGCTGGACTACCGCCAGGCCAAGCAACTGGCCAAGGTCGGCGTGTTGCCGCTGTTCCCCGGCATCGGCGCCGAGCTGCTGGACGGCGTGCTCGACAGCGGCATCCAGGCCCTGGTGCTGGAGTGCTTCGGCAGCGGCACCGGGCCTAGCGACAACCCGGCGTTCCTGGCCAGTCTCAAGCGCGCACAGGAGCAAGGCATCGTGGTGGTGGCGGTGACCCAGTGCCATGAAGGCGGTGTGGAGCTGGACATCTACGAAGCCGGCAGCCGCCTGCGCGGCGTGGGCGTGCTGTCCGGTGGCGGCATGACTCGCGAAGCGGCGTTCGGCAAGCTCAATGCGCTGCTCGGTGCCGGGCTGGAAAGCGCCGAAGTGCGGCGCCTGGTCGAACTCGATCTGTGTGGCGAGTTGAGCTGAAGCTCGCGCTCGGGAGCCGGTGGCTACTGCGGTAGCTGCTGGCTCGACGACGAGCAGAGGGTGGCTGTCGGGTTACTTTTTGACCGTGTAATCCTGGCCCCAGACCCGCACCGAACTCGAGCTCTCGATCGGCCCTTCAAACACGAACTTCTGCCGCACTGCCGCCTTGGCCGGGATGGTGACTTCGTCCGGGTTGTCGAGGCTGACAGTCAGATTGTTGGCGTAACCGTCCTGGTCGATCGCCAGCAGGGCGCCGGTCTGCTTGAGGTTGATCAGTCGCAACTGGCTGTCGCTGCTGTTCTTGAAGCCCAGGGTAACGTTGAAGCTGTCGCCGACGGCTTCAGTTTTCAATACCTGGACATCGACGCGGCCTTTCATTTGCTCGCGAGAGGAAATGATCGAGGCACCGTCGACGCCTTGCGCCGATTGGCGACCGTCGAGCACACCTTCGCTGACGCCGCCCAAGAGGTTCTTGCCTGCCGAAATGGCTGATGAGACGGCTGACTTGGCAGAGTCCTTGATGGTGCTTTCGCTGCCTGGCTCAGCCTCGGCCAGGCACAGCGAACTCAGGAGCAAGCCGGAGACCAGAAGCAGGGAACGCGCAGGGATGAGGGTCATACATAGTCCTTTATCGAGGTTGCTGCACCGCCACTTCAGGCGATGAATGGCAGGCAGGTTGCACCAATCAAAGCGCCAAGTCACTAGCCACACAACGCTCGCAATGCCCCATGCAGCGGGCCGGCAAACCGCAGGTCTGATCGCGGGCGGCATGCAACTTGCTCCGGTTAAGGGTCTTCCCCTGGCTGGAATCTGCGCATGCTGCACTCGCACCTCACCACCCTCAACGCCGTTTCCCTGGTGCTCAACACCTTCAAGGAACAGGGCCAGGACAGTGAAGCCCTGTTGGCCGGCAGCGGGATAAACCCCGCCGACCTGAGCCGCGCCGATACCCGCATCACCACCAATCAAGAGATGCTGGTGTGCGCCAATGCCGTGGCCCTGCAACGGGACATCGGCCTGGAACTGGGCCGGCGCATGCACGTTTCCTCCTACGGCATGCTCGGCTATGCCCTGCTCACCAGTGCCACCTTAGGTGACGCTTTGCGCCTGGCCATGCGCTATCCGGCGCTGTTGGGAACACTTTTCGAACTGAGCCTGGAAGCCGACGGCCCGCGCATCTGGTTCACCGCCGCCGGCTACCGCGAAAGCCCGGCCCTGGCGGCGTTCAATACCGAGTTCTGCCTGGTGTCGCTGAAGGTCATCTGCGACGACTTGCTCGGCCACCCGCTGCCGCTGCTGGGGGCGCGCTTCGACTACCCGGCGCCGGACTATCAACAGCGCTACCGCGAGCCCTTCGACTGCCCGCTGCAGTTCAATGCCCGCAGCAACGCCTTCGCCTTCGACCAGCAATGGCTCGAACACCCCCTGCCCCTGGCGGATGCCATCACTCACCAGGCCATGGCCGAGCGCTGCCGCAAGCAGAACACCGAGTTCACCGGACGCCAGGCCTGGCTCGGGCGCATCCGCCAGCTGCTGGCGGCGCAACTGGACGCCGCGCCGGGGCTGGAGGGGCTGGCGGAACAGATGAACTGCTCGGCCCGGACCCTGCGCCGCCACCTGCGCGACCTGGGCTGCAGCTATCAGGAGCTGCTGGACGAGCTGCGCTTCGAGCGGGCCAAGCAGATGCTCTGCGAAGACCAGATGCCCATCTACCGCATCGCCGAGGCCCTGGGCTTCAGCGAGACCGCGAGCTTTCGCCATGCCTTCATCCGCTGGAGCGGCGTGGCGCCGAGCCAGTTCCGGCCCTGAGACAAACCCCGGCATAAAGACGCCGATTGCATTACATTGCCGAGCTTTGAAACCGGCAAGGGACTGCAAGCTTGAACCCAATCACAGGCGCCATCGCCCGGCGCATCGGTATTCGCGGGCTGTGTCTGGCACTGGCGCTGCTGGCGGGCGGCCCCGTTGCCCAGGCCTTCGACCTGTCGAAGATCCGCTGGTGGGAGATGCAGGGCGACATCCTGCTGGACGACCCGGAAACCGCCACGCTGCAACTCGAACCCTTTCCCCTGCCCGGGCTGGCCCAGCCACCGGCCCGGCTGATCCTCAGCCAATACCAAGGGCTGTTCTACCTCAACGGCTATGGGGATGGGCAGTTCCGGCAGCGGGTCTACAAGTCACCGCCCTTGCCGCTGTTCGATGCCCAGGCGCTCCAGGACTGCACGCCCGAGCAGCGCCCCGCAGAGGCCACCGACAACTGGCCGCCGAGCAAGCAGCTGGAAGCCGCCCTGAGCCTGATCAAACTGAGTTTCGACTGCCAGAGCCCGGGCTGGGAGTTGAGCAATCGCTATCTGCTGGTGGACAGCCGCGATCCCCAGCGGCCGTTGCTGGCCATCGGTCAGCGCCAGGGCGAGGCACGGATCGACTTCACCCCGCAGCAACCAATCACCCCCGAACTGCAGCAGCAATGGCTGCAAGCCCTGCACAAATACCCGAAGCTGCTGGAACCCTTTGACGCCAGCAGCGGCCAGCTGAGCGTCAAGCCCTATGCGCCGCCGCCCGGCGCGGATCAGGTCTGGGCGGAGTTCCGCCAGTTGCACGCGCAACTACGCGACGCCAAGGACAAGGCCCCGGGCATCGCCCGGGCGGAAGCCTTCTTCACCCGCCATGACTTTCGCGCCATCGCCCCCGAGCGCAGTACCTACCCGGGCCTGCTCAACGACATCGCCTATTGGGCCACCGAGGCCGGCCAGTTGCAGAGCGCCCGGCCCTGGCTGGCCTACGTGCTGCGTCGCGACCCGGGGCGCATGCCGACCTACCTCAACCTGGCGGACCTGGATTGGCGCCTGTACGAGCAGCAGCCCGCAGACACCCGGCACCGGGGCCGGGCCATGGAGAACTATCGGCTGTACTGCGGGCTGCGCCTGCAACGCCAGCTTGGGGTCCCCGCCAGGGTCACCCAGCGCCTGGGCCTTGAGGCCCCCAGCGAACAGGCGTGCCAGAGCGCCTGGCCGCTGGTGACAGCGGTGGACCAGGGTGACGCGGGCGAAGTTCGGCGCCTGCTGCAAAGCGGCCTGCGCGGCGACGTGATCGCCGCCGACGGACGCCCGGCGCTGTTGCACGCCCTGGACAAGCCCGACCTGGACATCGCTCGGCTGTTGCTGGCCCATGGCGCCCGCCCACAAGGTCAATACAACGGCCGCACCCAGGTGTTCCTGGCCATGCGCCGCGACCTCAAGGACAACCCGGACCTGAGCCAGGCCAAACGCCTCAACTTCCTGCTGCAGGCCGGCGCCGCCATCGATGAACAGGATGCCCAGGGCGGCACCGTGCTGCAGGCAATGGCCAAGGAGCGCGACGACATCGAGCGCTTCAATTGGCTGTTGCAACACCCGCAGGACCTCGACAAACGCAGCGGGCCAGACGGCGAAACCGCGCTGTTCCTGGCGCTCAAGGGCGGCAACTACGCCGCCGCCAGAGAACTGATAAAGGCCGGTGCCAACCTCAACCTGAGCTACGGCCGCAATGCTTGCGCAGGGCAGCCGATTCGCGAAAGCCTGCTGATGATCGTCGCCGAACAGGGCTCGCCCGAGGTCATCAATCCCTGGGTCAGCCAGCAACAGAGCCTGGACATGTTCACCCTGCTGCTGGAAAAAGGCGCCGACCCCAACCTCGGCCGCTACTGCAAGAACAACGGCTACACCTGGCTGCTGGAGATCATGGCCCGGCGCAAGCGCGACGACATGCTCAAGGTGCTGCAAGGCTTTGCGCCACCACCGCCGGCGACGGCGTTTCGTCTTTGACGCGTGGCGCCCGCTGCGCCCCTGAAACAAAGCCCGGCACAACGGCGCCGATTGCATTACATTGCCGGGCTTTCTACCGGCAAGGGACTGCAACGTTGAAGCTACTCTCAGGCGCCATCGCCCGGCGCATCGGCATTCGCGGGCTTGGCCTGGCGCTGGCACTGCTGACGGCCGCCCCCGTGGCCCAGGCCTTCGACCTGGACCTGGCCTGGTTCAAATGGTCGGGAATGCGCCGCAACTTCGTCCTCGACTCCCCGGAAACCGCCACCCTGGAGCTCAAGCCGTTCCCCCTGCCGGGCCTGGAGCGGGTGCCGCTGCGGATTGTCCTGAGCCAGTACCGCGGGCTGTTCTACTTCAATGCCTACCAGGACCTGAAGTACCGGGAACGGATCTACAAGTCGCCGCCGGTGGCCCTGTTCAGCCCCAAAGAGCTGCGGGCCTGTGTAGCCCCGGGCGATGACATCCCGGTCAGTGACATCTGGCCCACGAGCAACACCCTGGTCCCCGGCATCAGCCTGACGCCCCTGAGCTTCCAGTGTAAGGAGCCATCCGAGTGGCAACTTAGCGGGCGCTACCTGCTGGTCGACCAGCGCGATCCGCAGCACCCGCTGCTGGCCATCAGTCACCGCCGGGACCTGAGCCAGATGGAATTCACCCCCCTGCAACCCATCAGCGAGGAAACCGGGCAGCAATGGTTGCAGGCCCTGGAGACATTCCCGCGGTGGTTCCGCCCCTTCACCCAAGGCCGCGGGCCGATCACCATCAACGCCTATGTGCCAGCGCCAGCCTCGAACCCGGACAGTCTCTGGAAAGAGTTCCGCGCGCTGCACGAACAACTGCGCACGGCCAAGGACAAACTGCCGGGCATCCGCGCAGTGGAAGACTTCTTCGTCGTCCATGACTTTCGCAGCATCGCCAGCGATCGCCGCGAATACCCCGGCCTGCTGAATGACATCGCCTTCTGGGCCAGCCAGGCCGGTCAGCTGCAAACTGCCCGCCCCTGGCTCCAGGAAGTGCTGCGCCGCGACCCTGGACGCATGCCGACCTACCTCAACCTGGCGGACCTGGACTGGGCGCTGTTCGAACAGCGGCCATTGGACAACGCCCATCAGGGCCGGGCCATCGAGGGCTATCGGGTGTATTGCGGCCTGCGCCTGCGACGCCAGATGAGCATCCCGCCCCGGGTCCTGCAGCGCCTGGGCCTGAGCGCCGCCAACCCACAGGCGTGCCAGGGCTTCTGGCCGCTGGTGGACGCGGTGGATGCCGGCGACCTGACCCAAGTGCAGCGCCTGCTGGCCAGCGGCATCAGCGGCGAGGTCATGGCCGACGATGGCCGCAGCGCCCTGTTGCACGCCCTGGACGCGCCGCACCTGGACATCGCCAGGCTGCTCCTGGAGCACGGCGCCCACACCAGCGGCCTGTACAACTGGACCACCCTGGCGACCCTGGCCATGCGCCGCGATCTGGGCGACAGCCCCGACCTGAGCCAGGGCGGACGCCTGAAGTTCCTCATCAAGGCCGGTGTCGCCCTCGACGAACCCGACAGCCAGGGCGTGACGCCCCTGATGCAGATGGCCGAGAACAAGCGCAGCCTGCAAGGCTTCACTTGGCTGCTGCAACACCCGCAAAACCTCGACCGGCGCACAACCGACAATGGTGAAACCGCGCTGTATCGGGCGTTTTCGGGCAACAACCAGGTGGCCATGAGGCAGCTGATAGAGGCCGGTGCCAACCTCAACCTGAGCTACGGCCGCGGCACCTGCTACAACCAGCCCGTCGGCGAAAGCCTGCTGACCCTGGTGGCCGACAAGACCTCCGCCGACGCCCAGTCGCCCTCCGTCAGCCAGCAGGACACCCTGGAGCTGTTCGCCCTGCTGCTGGAGAAAGGCGCCGACCCGACTGTCGGCCAGCACTGCGAGAAAAAGGGCTACACCCTGTTGCTGGAAGCCATCGCCCGGAACAAACGCGAGGACATGCTCAAGGTGCTGCAGCGCTACGTTCCCGCCCCACCTGCCGGCTGAGATCCGTGGCGCCCCGCAATGGGGCGCCGCGCCTCTTTAAGGGGCGAATTTCGGTCAAACACTTTGGCCAGATCGATCCCCTTTTGGCCGCTCCTGCCGTTCTCCGAAACCCCGCGCCCCGCAAGACTGTGAGCCACCGAATCAGCCTGCGGAGAACAAGAAAATGCTGACGATCTACTCGGACGATCACCACCTGCACCACGGCCGTTGTGAACTCATCGACGGGCAACTGATGCCCTGTTTCGAAATGCCTTCCCGGGCCGACCACGTGCTGGACCGGGTGCAACAGCGCAACCTCGGTCCGGTCGAGGCACCCAGGGACTTCGGCCTGGAGCCTATCGAGCGCATCCACAGCCGGGCCTACCTGGACTTCTTCAAGGGCGCCTGGGAACGCTGGGCGGCACAGGGCATCGACGGCGACCTGCTGCCCTACACCTGGCCGGCGCGCACCCTGCGCAGCGTGATTCCCACCAGCCTCCACGGCCAGTTGGGCTACTACAGCTTCGACGGCGGCGCGCCGATCACCGCCGGCACCTGGCAGGCGGCCTACAGCGCAGCACAGGTGGCGCTGACCGCCCAGGCCCATATCCAGAACGGCGCCCACAGCGCCTTCGCCCTGTGCCGGCCACCGGGACACCACGCCGCCAGCGACCTGATGGGCGGTTACTGCTACCTGAACAACGCTGCCATCGCCGCCCAGGCGTTCCTCGACCAGGGCCACCGGAAAGTCGCGATCCTCGATGTCGACTACCACCACGGCAACGGCACCCAGTCGATTTTCTATGAGCGCAGCGACGTGCTCTTCACCTCGATCCACGGCCACCCGGAAGCCGAGTTCCCGTTCTTCCTGGGCTATGCCGACGAATGCGGCGAAGGCGCCGGGGAAGGTTTCAACTTCAACTACCCACTGGCCGCCGGCAGCGGCTGGGACCTGTGGAGCGCGGCCCTGGAGCAGGCCTGCGACGAGATCCAGCGCTTTGGCGCCGACATCATCGTGGTGTCCCTGGGCGTGGACACCTTCAAGGACGACCCGATCTCGCAATTCAAACTCGACAGCCCGGATTACCTGGCCATGGGCAAGCGCATCGCCGCCCTCGGCAAGCCGACGCTGTTCGTCATGGAAGGCGGTTACGCGGTAGCAGAAATCGGCATCAACGCCGTGAACGTTCTCGAAGGTTTTCAAAGCGCCCAGTGAGGGATTCGCATCATGCAAAGACTCAAACGCTTAGTGATTCCCGCCCTGTGCGCCAGCCTGCTGGGCACCGCCGCCCACGCCGAAGAGCGCACGCTGCGGGTGTACAACTGGTTCGACTACATCACCCCCAAGGCCCTGGAGGATTTCAAGGCGCAGAACAGCCAGGTGAAGCTGGTCTACGACATCTTCGACACCAACGAAGCCCTGGAGGCCAAGCTGCTGACCGGCAACTCCGGGTATGACGTGGTGGTGCCGTCCAACGTGTTCCTGGCCAAGCAGATCGAGGCCGGGGTGTTCCAGCCCCTGGACCGCAGCAAGCTGCCCAACTGGAACCACCTGGACCCCAAGCTGATGAAGCTGATCGAGGCCAACGACCCGGGCAACCAATTCGCCGTGCCCTACATGTACGGCACCATCCTGATCGGCTTCAACCCGGACAAGGTCAAGGCCGCCCTGGGCGACCAGGCGCCGGTGGACAGCTGGGACCTGATCTTCAAGGAAGAGAACATCAGCAAGCTCAAGCAGTGCGGCGTGGCCCTGCTGGATTCGCCGTCGGAAATCCTGCCCCTGGCCCTGCAGCACCTGGGCCTGGACCCCAACAGCAAGAAGCCGGCGGACTACGAGAAAGCTGAAGCGCTGCTGATGAAGATTCGCCCGTACATCACCTACTTCCATTCGTCCAAGTACATGGCCGACATCGCCAACGGCGACATCTGCGTGGCCGTGGGTTATTCGGGGAGCTTCTCCCAGGCCGCCAACCGCGCCAAGGAGGCCAAGAACGGCGTGACCGTGGACATGCGCCTGCCCAAGGAAGGCGCGCCGATCTGGTTCGACATGCTGGCGATCCCCAAGGGCGCCAAGGATCCGCAAGACGCCTACACTTTCATCAACTACCTGCTGCAACCCCAGGTGATCGCCCCGGTCAGCGACTTTGTCGGTTACCCGAACCCGAACAAGGACGCCACGGAGCTGGTGGACCCTTCGATCCGCAACAACCCCAACCTGTATCCGACAGCAGCGGCGATGAACACCCTGTATACCCTGCAGCCGCTGCCCCGTGATGCGGAGCGGGCGCGGACCCGGGCCTGGACCAAGATCAAGTCCGGCACCTGACCCTCATCCAGGACGGGAACCGCGCTCCCTGTGGCGAGCGAGCTTGCTCGCGCTGGATGGCGCAGCAAGCCCAAGAGCGGTTTCCCGGTTCTGCCTGATACACCGCACAGCCGGCTTTACGACCGCTGCGCGGCCGAGCGGGAGCACGCTCCCTCGCCACGAAAAGTGCTCAGCAGCCGCTGAGGCCTTGGGGGCTGCGCTCTGCGGCGAAGAACCAGGGCCGCAGGCGCACGCCGACGCCGTTGCCGATAAAGGCCGCCACCAACCACAGCCAGCCATGCAGGCTGCCGGAGGCGATGCCGCTGAAGTAGGCGCCGATGTTGCAGCCATAGGCCAGGCGCGAGCCGTAGCCCAGCAGCAGCCCGCCGATCACCGCCGCCACCAGGGAACGGGCGGGGATCTTCAGGCTCGGGGCAAAACGTCCCGCCAGTCCCGCTGCCAACAAGGCCCCCAGGACGATGCCGATGTCCATGACGCTGGTGATGTCCTGCCACACCGGGGCCGCCAGGGCCTTGGCATTCGCCGCACTCTGCCAGAACACCCAACTGCCCACGTCCACGCCCAAGCCACTGGCGACTTTCGCCCCCCACAGGGCGAACGCCGAGGTGATGCCCCACGGGCGCCCGGCCAGGGCCAGGGTGGCGAAGTTGAGCAACGCCAGGGCCACCGCGCCCCAGACCAGCGGCCAGGGGCCGCGCAGCAGGCGGCGCCAGCCCTGGTGCGGGCTGGCGACCGGGGCTTCGAGGCGGCCATGGCGGCGCTTTTCCAGGGTCTGGGTGAGCAAGGCGATCAGCGCGAACAGGCACAGGCTCAAGCCCAGGGCCGGGCCGACGCCGAAGCTCTGGACGATGGAAATCGGCGGCAGCGACGGCAGGGCGAACCACCAGTCCACATGCTGGGTGGCGAGCAGCGAACCGCAGATGAAGAACGCCAGGGTCACCAGCATCCGCGCATTGCCGCCGCCGACGGTGAACAGGGTGCCCGACGCGCAGCCGCCACCCAGTTGCATGCCGATACCGAAGATAAAGGCGCCGACGATCACCGACACCCCGGCCGGCGCCACCAGCCCCACCACCGGCTGGCCGAACAGGCTGCCCGCCCCCAGCGCCGGGAAAAACAGCAACACCGCCAGGGCCAGCATGACCATCTGCGCCCGCAGGCCGGCGCCACGCCGATCACGGATAAACACCCGCCAGGCCGAGGTGAAACCAAAGGCCGCGTGATACAGGGTCAACCCCAGGGCCGCCCCCAGCAGCAACAGCAGCACCTGCCGAGCCCCGACCTGGACCTGCAGGAACAAGGCGCCAAGCACCAACAGCAGCAAGGCGCACAGCGGGGCGCCGAACTTGCGTTCAGGCGCCAGGGAGAGGGTCTGGCTCATGGGAATGCTCGGGCAGGAAAGGACCCGCGAGTATACCCGCTCAAACCCTCCAGGCCTGGCGCAAACGCCCCAGCGCAGCCTGGATATCGGCTTCGGGCACCGCAGCAAAACCCAGCACCAGTCCGGCCCGCCGATCCTCGGGCAAGGCCGTTTGCGGCAACCAGTAGGTGCTCAGGCCGTTGACCTCGACATCGACACTGGCCGCCTGCTCCAGCAGTTGCTGCTCCCGGGCCAGGCTGTCCACGCGCACTGTCAGGTGCAAACCTGCGGCCACCGTGGGCAGCGGCCCGACGCCCGGGATCGCCTCGGGCCAGCCGGCGAGCAAGGTGTTGCGCCGGCTCAGGGCGGCGCGGCGCATGCGCCGGATATGCCGCTGGAAGTGCCCGGCGGCCATGAACTCGGCCATCACCGCCTGGGTGCTGACTTCGGAATGGCGCACATCCACCGCCCGGCGCCGGGCAAAGGCCTGCACCAGATGCGGCGGCAACACCAGGTAGCCCAGGCGCAGTGCCGGGAACGCGACCTTGCCGAAGGTGCCGACATAGATCACCCGTCCCTGCCGGTCCAGCGCCGCCAGCGGGGCCAGGGGCGCGCCGCTGTAGCGGTATTCGCCGTCGTAGTCGTCCTCGACGATCCAGCCTCCACTGCGCTCGGCCCAGGCCAGCAACTCCAGGCGCCGGGCCAGGCTCATGATCACCCCGGTGGGGTACTGATGGGACGGGGTGACATAGGCCAGGCGGCAGTGCTCCAGTTGCTCCAGCTGACGGCAGTCGATGCCTTCCTGGTCCACCGCCACGCCCTGCAGTCGCGCCCCGGCCACGGCAAAGGCGTGACCCGCCGCCCGATAGCCGGGGTTTTCCACAGCCACCACGTCACCGGGCTCCACCAGCAGCTGTGCACAAAGACTGATGCCCTGTTGCGCACCACTGGTGATCACAATTTGTTCAGCGGTGCACTGCAGCCCTCGGGCACTGCGCAGGTAAGCGGCGATCAGGCCGCGCAGCCGCGAATCGCCGGCGGAGTCGCCGTAGCACAGCTGGTGCAGGTTCGGCCTGCGCCAGAAAGCCGCATTCAGCTTGGCCCAGACCTCGAACGGGAACAGATCGAAAGCCGGCACGCCGACCCGAAAAGCCCGCGGCGGACCACTGGGCGGCGTACTCAGATGGTGCTCTTGCAGGCGCTGCACACCACTGCTGTGGATAACTTTACTGGATGCATCACCAGTTATTTCCGTCGATTTTGTGGATAACCCTGTGGGCAAGCCTGTTGACAACCCTGTGGATACTTTTGTGGATAGTTTTTTGATGGGTAACCGTGTTTCCGGCAATTGGGCCACGTAGGTGCCATCGCCGACCCGCCCTTCGATAAACCCCTCGGCATACAGCTGGTCATAGGCGCGCACCACGCTGTTGCGGGAAATCCCCAGCGCCGCCGCCAGGTCGCGGCTGGCCGGCAAGCGCGTGCCGCTGGCCAGGCGCCCGTCCAGCACCCGCAGGCGCAGGGCCTGGTACAGCTGGCGGCTAAGGCCCTGGCGCCGATCCAGCTGGATCCCGGCAGGGTTGAAAGACAGCGGAGGCAAGGCACTGTTCATCGCGGGGCACCCGGGAATTGGACCTATGAAATAGACCAGAGATGGCTCTTACAACGAACCATTAGCCTGCCTAGGATGCAGCCACTCGCCAAGGAGTTTTTCCATGTACCTGCCTCGCGCTTTCGTCGATGAAGACCTTTCCCGCCTCCACGGCGTGATGCATCACAGCCGTCTGGCCACCCTGGTGACCTGGGGCGCCCTGGGCTTGCAAGCCAGCCACCTGCCGTTGCTGCTGGACCCAGGGCAAGGTGCCAGCGGCACGCTCTATGGGCACCTGGCCAAGGCCAACCCGCAATGCGCCGAGCTGGCCAGCGGTGCCGAGGCCCTGGTGATTTTCAGCGGCGAAGACGCCTACATCAGCCCGTCGTTCTATCCGGGCAAGGCCGAACACGGCAAAGTGGTGCCCACCTGGAACTACGTGGCAGTGCACGCCTATGGCCAGCCCGAAATATTCAGCGACCCGCAGCGGTTGCTGCAGGTGGTCGAGGGCCTGACCGAACGCCATGAGGCCGGCCGCCCGCAACCGTGGAAGGTGGCCGATGCTCCGGCCGACTATGTCGATGGCATGCTCAAGGCGATTGTCGGTTTCGCCCTGCCGATCCAGCGCCTGGAGGGCAAGCGCAAGCTCAGCCAGAACCGCAATGCCGAAGACATCGCCGGGGTCCGTGAAGGCCTGGCGGCCAGCGCCGACCCGCGTGACCAGCAACTGTCGCAACTGATGGGCTGAGTGCCCGTCCAGAACAATAAAGGAGCTTTCATGAGCCAGATCCAGATCCGCCCCGTCACCGCTGCCGACCACGCCGCCTGGCTGCCGTTGTGGCAGGCCTACCTGCGCTTCTACGAAACCGAACTGCCGGACACCGTGACCCAGAGCACCTGGCAGCGTTTTCTCGATACCCGCGAACCGACCCACGCCGCCCTGGCCTGGGACGGCGAGCGCGCCGTGGGCCTGGTGCATTTCATCTACCACCGCTCCAACTGGAGCATCGAGAATGCCTGCTACCTGCAGGACCTGCTGGTGACTCCGGACCAGCGCGGCACCGGTGTCGGCCGCCAGTTGATCGAGTTCGTCTACACCCGGGCCAAGCAGGACGGCTGTGCCAAGGTGCATTGGCTGACCCACGAAACCAATGCCACGGCCATCCAGCTGTATGAGCGCATCGCCGAGCGTCCGGGCTTTATCCAGTTCCGCAAACCCCTCTGAACCCGCAAGGAGCCACTGCATGTCGATTTCTCTCGCCGATTGGAAAGGCGTCCCCGCCCCTTCGGCCACCCTGCTTGAAGGGCGCTTCATCCGTTTGGAAAGGCTCGACCCGGCGCGCCACGGCGATCAGCTGTTCCAGGTGCTGCAAGGCCCCGGCGCCGACCCGGTGCTGTGGAACTACCTGCCTTACGGCCCCTTCCCCGAGCGCGCGGTGTTCGACGCCTGGCTCGGCAATCATGCCCTGGCCAGCGATCCGTATTTCTTCACCGTGATCGACCGCGCCAGTGGCCAGGCCCAGGGCCTGATCAGCCTGATGTCCATCGTTCCGGCCCAGGGCCGCATCGAGATCGGCCACGTCACCTTCGGCGCGCCGATGCAGCGCTCGCCCAAGAGCACCGAGGCGGTGTACCTGCTGGCCAGGGAAGCTTTCGCCCTGGGCTACCGGCGCCTGGAGTGGAAATGCAACAACGACAACGCCCGCTCGCGCTATGCCGCCGAGCGTTTGGGTTTCAGCTTCGAGGGGGTGTTTCGCCAGCACATGGTGGCCAAGGGGCAGAACCGCGATACCGCGTGGTTCTCGATCCTGGATGGGGAATGGCCGGCGATCGCCAAGGGCTTCGAGCAATGGCTCAGCGATGAGAACCAGAGCGGCTCGGGGCAGCTCAAGTCTCTGGCGGAGTGTCGCGGGTAACCGGGGATTCGCCGGCAAGCCGGCGCCGAAAAGAGAGCGGTGGACCCGGCCTGGTAGAAGACCTGTAGCCGCTGCCGCAGGCTGCGACCAGGCTGGGCGGCACTCCGACGCAGCGGGCGCCGCCGTTGAAGGCCTCGGAAGGTCCTGCGGACCTTGGCGCAGCCTGCGGCAGCGGCTACAGGGGTCAGCCCAGCTTCTGCGCCAGCACCGCAATGTGCTCCGGGCCGATGCCGCAGCAACCGCCGACATGGCTGGCACCGCGCTGGTGCCAGTCCGCTACCCATCGCAGGTAACCCGGCGGATCCAGGTCTTCGCGCAGCGGGCACAGGCCGTCGTTGGCGGTGGCATCCTCGGGTTGCGGCGGGAAGGCGTTGGCGTACACGCCAATATGGATCTGCACCCCCAGGCGCTCGAAGGTGTCACGGGCCGCATCCACCGCCGCGCCTATCACTTCCGGCTGGCTGCAGTTGAACAGCAGGGTCTGCACCCCCAGTTGCGCCGCCACCGCCGCCGCGTCAGCCACCGGCTCGCCGGAACGCAGGCGTGGCACTTCATCGACGTCTTCATCCTTCAGGGTGAAGGACAGCCAGAACGGCTTGCCGTCCTTGGGCAATCCTGCGTGGATGGCTCGCGCTTCGGCGATCGAGCTTTGGGTTTCTGCGAGCCACAGGTCCACGAACGGCGCCAGTCCTTTAACCAGCGGGCTCAGCACTTCCTCGACCCGGGACGCATCGAACAGGTCCGGGCGATAGGAGCCGAACAGCGGCGGCAACGAACCCGCCACCCGCACCGGCTTGCCGGAGGCCTCCACCGCGCGGCGCGCCAGCTCACCGGCCAGGGCCGCCAGGGCCTGGCCTTCGGCGGCAAAGCGCTCTTCACCGATGTGGAACGGCACCACGGCGTAGCTGTTGCTGGTGATGACGTTGGAACCGCTGGCGATATAGGCCGCATGCACCGCCTCCACCGCCTGGGGGTCTTCGCTCAACGCCAGGGCTGACCACTCGGGCTGCCGGAACGGCGCACCACGGCGCTGCAACTCACGACCCATACCGCCATCCAGAATTACCGTGCTAACTGCGCCCATATGCTTTTTACTCATATGCTTATGAAAATAACTCACTACCGGAGTCGTTCTTATAACTATTAAATACGCACCATTCGGTTAATAACAACTCTTTTTCAGTCAGGATTCCGATGAATTTCAAACCGCTGCTGGCCCTCGGCCTGACCGTACTTGCCGCCTCCTCCCAAGCCTTCGCCGGCGCCACCTTGGAGCGTATCGAGCAGAAAAAGGAACTGGTCGGGGTGCTGATGGAAAGCTACCCGCCCTTCTCCTTCCTCAATGAGCAGAACCAGCTGGACGGTTTCGACGTCGACGTGGCCAAGGCCGTGGCCGACAAGCTCGGGGTCAAGCTGCGCCTGGAAACCCCGTCCTGGGACGTGATCGCCGCCGGACGCTGGAGCGGGCGCTATGACATCTGCATCTGCTCCATGACCCCGAGCAAGGCTCGCGCCGAGGTCTTCGACTTCCCGGTGCAGTACTACGCCTCGCCGGCGGTGATCGTGGTCAACGCCAAGGATGAGCGGATCCACGGCGCCAAGGACCTGAGCGACAAGAAGGTCGGCCTTACCGCCGCCTCCAGCTACGAGAGCTACCTGAACAAGAACCTGGTGATCGAAGGCGCGGAAGACACCCAGCTGCAATACCCCTTCGAGAACGTGCAGATCGCCCCCTACGACACCGACAACGTGGCCTTCCAGGACCTCGGCCTGGGCCCGGGCGTGCGCCTGGATGCGATCCTCACCAACCTGGTCACCGCGCAACCGCGGCTGACCCAGGATGCGCGCTTCAAGCTGGCCGGCGAGCCGCTGTACGCCGAGCCCAATTCGGTGGCCATCGAGAAAGGCGATGCGCAGTGGAACGCCAAGGTGCGTGAAGTCTTCGCCCAACTGAAGCAGGACGGCACCCTGAGCAAGCTGTCGCAGAAATGGATCGGCGCCGACATCAGCCAATGACTGCCTACACACCACCGCCGCAGCCACCACAAGCGGTGGCTGAACCGCTGCTCAAGCGCCTGCTGGGCTTTCGCAGCCGCCTGTACCTGACCTGGACGGCGCTGCTGGGGCTGTTCGCCAGCTTCTTCCTGAGCTTCGACCTGAAGTTCTCGATCATCCTCGACAAGCTGCCAAACCTGCTGGGCCTGCACCTGTCGCCCAGCGGCTTTCTCCAGGGCGCGGCGCTGACCCTGTTCCTCTGCGCCTGCTCCATCGTCGCCTCGTCGCTGCTGGGCTTTGTCACCGCCCTGGCGCGCCTGTCGTCCAGCGCCGTGGCGTTCGGCATCGCCAGCTTCTACGCCTCGTTCTTTCGCGGCACGCCGCTGCTGATCCAGATCCTGCTGATCTACCTCGGCCTGCCGCAACTGGGCGTGGTGCCGGGCGCCATCACCGCCGGGATCATCGCCCTGTCGCTGAACTACGGCGCCTACCTCAGCGAGATCTTCCGCGCCGGCCTCCTCGGCGTGCCCCACGGCCAGCGCCAGGCGGCCCTGGCCCTGGGCATGAGCGACAGCGTGATCTTCTGGCAGGTGACCCTGCCCCAGGCCATGCGCACCATCATTCCGCCGACCACCAACCAGTTCATCTCGATGCTCAAGGACTCGTCGCTGATCTCGGTGATGGGGGTCTGGGAAGTGATGTTCCTGGCCCAGTCCTATGGCCGTTCCAGCTACCGCTACATCGAGATGCTGAGCACCGCGGCGCTGATCTACTGGCTGCTGTCCATCGGCCTGGAACTGATCCAGGCGCGGATGGAAAGGCATTACGGCAAGGGTTACGCCAAGCGCGGCTGAGGCTCAGGCGAGCGCCGAAGGCCCGGGAGCACCCGGGCCCCTTTGCCCCCGCTCCGGCTCATCGAGCAGCGAACGGGCGCGGCTGGTCTTCTGCACCTTCACCACCCCCATCTGCAGGCCGAATGGCTTGAACACCGCGGTCAATGACTTGAGGGTCGGGTTGCCGTCACCGTGCTCGATGTGGATCAGGGTGCGCAGGGAGATCCGGCACATGCGGGCGAACTGGCTCTGATGCAGCCCCGTGACTTCAGTCCGCAGGCGCTTGACCGCCTCGCCAATCGGCAGGCGACCGGCCGCCATTTCCTGCTGGATGTCGTCGATCAGGGCCCCGCGTTCTTCCAGCGTCATGTTCATCGCAATCCCCACTCCTGCAGGCGTCGATCCAGGTGGCGCAGGTGAATGCGCGGATGATTCAAGGTGGCTTCGGGCAGGCCGCCGGCACTCAGCAGGTCCGGCAGGGCCCGCAGTTGTTCGGCGTCTGCGCGCAGGCGCGTGAGGGCAGCCTCGGGATCGAGCAGCGGCTTGAGGCTGGCGCACACCAGGCGCCAGTCGACCTCACCGGCCACTTCCATGCGCCCGGGCCATTTGGTGGTGCGGGCAATCCCCTGGTCATCCATGACCTTGGGCGCCAGGTCATGGATCGGCGCCAGGCGCACCCCAGCCTCAGTGCGCAGCACCGACAGCGTGCGCCCATGATTGTCGGTGTTGCCGAGGATCCTGTTGAGCAGGTCGCGCCGCAGGTAGTCCGCCACCAGCTCGGGGATCGACGCCTCCTGGCCGGCGGCGCGCCACAGTTCGGCGAGGATCCCCAGGACCTCGGTATGGCGCATGCCTTGGCCATGGCCCACCAGAGCGGCCAGGGAATAGATCGACTCCACCGCCAGACGCTCAACCCCGGCGGACGTCAGCTGGCGGTCAAAACGCTGCATCCACAGGCTTGGCCGACGCCCCTCTTCCAGCGCCAGCCCAGGCGCCGGGAACGTCTCGATACCCAGCTGCTGCAGTGCCCGGTAGTAATGGAACTCGCTTCTGAGGATGTCGCAGGCATTCGGCGAAGCCGGGTTACGGGGAAACTTCACCCACCAGTGACGCGCGGCATGGGCGTCATCGATCAGCGCATCGGGGTACAACAAGCCCTCGCGGTTTTCCGTCAGCAACAGCTTGGGCGCTTCGTCGCCGATGCTCGCCGTGCCACCAAAGGCCGCTGCCTGCTCATGGGCGTATTCCAGAAAACGGTTATCCAGGGTCACCACCTGTTCCCGGGTAAAACCCAGGGCCGGACGCCTGTGCAGCCCTGCCAGGGACTCCTTGATCCGCAGATGGCCAATGGGCGCCGCGGTGCTTCGGGCCAGGAGGAACAGCTCGCTGCCCATGCCATCGGGCCGCTCATGGCCGATCTGCCGCAGCAAAAAGCGGCGCGCCGCCGGCGTGGCGACCAGGTCATAAAGAAAGGCCGGCGCCCGCTCTTCTCGCCAGGGCTCCCAGCCCAAGGGTATCTGCGCACTGACCGAGCGGCTCAGCGGGCTGGCAACCGCGTCCAGGTTGTCCACCAGGTACTGCGGGACATAACCAAAGCTGCAAGGGCTGGCAAAGCCCGCTTCGGGGTTGTCGAAACTCAGGGTCATGGCATCGGTCCACGCCCCTGCGCCGTAGAGCTGCAACGTCAGCCGGAGCATTGGGTTACCTGTATTTGCTGCACGTGTATAGAGACTCCGCCTCAATCATCCGTGCATTATATTGCAGTTATCCCAAGCCTCCGAGCCAATAAGTGCATCTAAATGCATTTCAATGAACTATTGGCTGCATAAAATGCATTAAATGACACTTCAAAAAAGCCAAAAAAAAGGGGAGCCGTAGCTCCCCCGAGGTAAACCGTTGCCGATGAGGGCCTGAACTCAGCCCTCGATCTCGATCAGGATTTCGCCCGGGTTGACCCGGTCGCCCTTGGCCACATGAATCGCCACCACCTTGCCGGCCACCGCGGCCTGGACTTCGGTTTCCATCTTCATGGCTTCGGTGATCAGTACCGCCTGGCCTTCCTTGACCACGTCGCCTTCCTTGACCAGCACATCGACGATGTTGCCCGGCATGGTGGTGCTGACATGGCCCGGCGCACTGGCCTGCTTGCGCTTGCTGCCACCGCCGCCGACGAATTCGTTGAGCGGCTCGAACACCACTTCTTCCGGCATGCCGTCGATGGACAGGTAGAAGTGACGCTTGCCTTCGGCCTTGACCCCGACACCGGTGATGTCGACGCGGTAGGTTTCGCCGTGGACGTCGATGACGAACTCGGTAGGCACGCCTTCACCGCCCGGCTTGCTGACGCCACCGGCTTCGGGGATCGGCAGCAACACTTCCGGAACCAGGGTGCCGGCCTCACGCTCTTCGAGGAATTTGCGCCCGATGTCCGGGAACATGGCGTAGGTCAGCACGTCTTCCTCGGAATGGGCCAGGGCACCGATTTCGCCGCGCAGCTTGGTCATTTCCGGCTTCAACAGGTCGGCCGGACGCACGTCGATCACGTCCTCGCTGCCGATGGCCTGGCGCCGCAGGTTTTCGTCCACCTGACCCGGGGCCTTGCCGTAGCCGCCCTGCAGGTAGAGCTTCACTTCGTTGGTGATGGTCTTGTAGCGCTCGCCGGCCAGGACGTTGAAGAACGCCTGGGTGCCGACGATCTGCGAGGTCGGGGTCACCAGCGGCGGGTAGCCCAGGTCGTGACGCACCCGCGGGATCTCGGCCAGCACTTCGCCCATGCGGTTCAGCGCGCCCTGCTCTTTCAACTGGTTGGCCAGGTTGGAAATCATCCCGCCCGGCACCTGGTTGACCTGCACCCGGGTATCGACCGCGGTGAATTCGCTTTCGAACTGGTGGTACTTCTTGCGCACGGCGTAGAAGTACAGGCCGATCTCTTGCAGCAGCTCCAGGTCCAGGCCGGTGTCGAACTCGCTGCCTTTAAGGGCCGCGACCATGGACTCGGTGCCCGGGTGGCTGGTGCCCCAGGCGAAGCTGGAGATGGCGGTGTCGATATGGTCGGCGCCGTTCTCGATGGCCTTGAGCTGGCACATGGCAGCCAGGCCGGCGGTGTCGTGGGAGTGGATGAACACCGGCAGCGACAGCTCGGCCTTCAGCGCCTTGACCAGCTCGCCGGTGGCGTAAGGGGTCAGCAGGCCGGCCATGTCCTTGATCGCGATCGAGTCGCAACCCATGGCTTCCATCTGCTTGGCCTGGGCCACGAAGGCCTCGATGGTGTGCACCGGGCTGGTGGTGTAGGCGATGGTGCCCTGGGCGTGCTTGCCGGCGGCCTTCACCGCTTCGATGGCGACCCGCAGGTTACGCACGTCGTTCATGGCGTCGAAGATGCGGAACACGTCGATGCCGTTGACCGCGGCCTTGGCCACGAAGGCCTTGACCACGTCGTCGCTGTAGTGGCGGTAGCCCAGCAGGTTCTGCCCGCGCAGGAGCATCTGCAGGCGAGTGTTGGGCAGCGCCGCGCGCAGTTTGCGCAGGCGCTCCCACGGGTCTTCCTTGAGGAAGCGCACGCAGGCGTCGAAGGTGGCGCCGCCCCAGACTTCCAGGGACCAGTAGCCGACTTTGTCGAGCTTGTCGCAGATCGGCAGCATGTCTTCGGTGCGCATGCGGGTGGCCAGCAGCGACTGGTGGGCGTCACGCAGGATGGTGTCGGTAACGAAGATCTTTTTAGTCATTGGTATCTCCTCATGGCGGCAAGCTCCAAGCTACAAGCCGCCAGTAAAAGCCGATCCGCTTCTACTTGGCGCTTGTCGCTGACAGCTTGCGGCTGCTTATTCATAGGCCTGCGTGGGCGGCGATGGCGGCGGCGATGGCCAGGGCCAGCTCTTCGGGTTTGCGCTTGATCGAGTAGTTGGTCAGTTCCGGATGGCTTTCAACGAAGCTGGTATTGAACTGACCGCTACGGAATTCCGGATTGCGCAGGATTTCCTGGTAGTAGGCGGCGGTGGTCTTGACCCCTTGCAGGCGCATGTCGTCAAGGGCGCGCAGGCCACGGTCCATCGCTTCTTCCCAGGTCAGGGCCCAGACCACCAGCTTCAGGCACATGGAGTCGTAGAACGGCGGAATGGTGTAGCCGGTGTAGATCGCCGTATCGGTGCGCACGCCGGGGCCGCCGGGAGCGTAGTAACGGGTGATCTTGCCGAAGCTGGGGAGGAAGTTGTTCTTCGGGTCCTCGGCGTTGATCCGGAACTGCAGGGCAAAACCACGGTGGTGGATGTCTTCCTGCTTCACCGACAGAGGCAGGCCCGAGGCGATGCGGATCTGCTCGCGAACGATGTCGATGCCGGTGATTTCCTCGGTGATGGTGTGTTCCACCTGCACCCGGGTGTTCATTTCCATGAAGTACACCTCGCCCTCGGCGAGCAGGAACTCCACGGTGCCAGCGTTCTCGTAGCCCACGGCCTTGGCCGCGCGCACCGACAGGTCGCCGATGTAGGCGCGCTGTTCCGGAGTCAGCTGCGGGCTCGGGGCGATCTCGATGAGCTTCTGGTTGCGGCGCTGGATCGAGCAGTCGCGCTCGAACAGGTGCACCACGTTGCCAAAGCTGTCACCGAGGATCTGCGCTTCGATGTGCTTGGGATTGACGATGCATTTTTCCAGGAACACTTCCGCCGAACCGAAGGCCTTGGTGGCTTCGGAAATCACTCGGGGGAACGCTTGCTCCAGCTCTTCACGGCTGTTGCAGCGACGAATGCCGCGGCCGCCACCACCGGAGGTGGCCTTGAGCATCACCGGGTAGCCGATGCGGTCGCCTTCGGCCAGGGCTTCGTGGATATCCGCAACGTTGCCTTCGGTGCCCGGGGTCACCGGCACGCCGGCCTTGATCATGCTGCGGCGGGCTTCGGTCTTGTCGCCCATGCGACGGATGACTTCCGCCGAAGGACCTATGAACTTGACTCCACGTTCGGCACAGATGTCTGCCAGTTCGGCATTTTCCGAAAGGAAGCCATAGCCGGGATGCAGGGCATCGCAGCCGGTTTCCACCGCCAGGTTCACCAGTTTGCGCGGGTTCAGGTAGCCGGCCAGCGGCTCGGCGCCAATGCTGTGGGCCTCATCCGCGCGCTTCACATGCAGGGCATGGCGATCGGCGTCGGAGAAGATCGCTACCGAACGGATGCCCATCTCGGCGCAGGCACGCACGATTCGTACGGCGATCTCACCACGGTTGGCGATCAGGATCTTTTTTATCACTTGGAGGTTCCCTTGAGCCGTTGGAACAAACGACCCGCTAGACCGAGTCGGCGCGTGACCAAATGTTTCAGGTCAGTCGCCGCGTCACACTAGCTCTGAAGAGGGATTAACAAAAATCAATAATTATTGGGTTGGGCATAAGTAAAGACTTATAGTCGTGCCACAAGCCCCAGGCGCGAGCACTCCAGAAATGCGTAAGTCCTTGATGAGACTGACATTGCGTCAGTTGCAGATTTTCAATGAAGTCTGCGATCTGCGCTCCTACAGCCGCGCCGCCGACGAAATGAATCTCACCCAGCCGGCGGTCAGCCTGCAGATCCGTCAGCTGGAGGAACTGATCGGCCAACCGCTGTTCGATTACGTCGGCAAGAAGCTCTACATGACCGAAGCCGCCGAAGCCCTGCAACGGGCCAGCCGGGACATCTTCGGACGCCTGGAAAACCTCGACATGCAGCTCTCGGACATGCAGGGCTCGCTGCAGGGCCAGCTCAAGCTGGCGGTGGAATCCAGCGCCAAGTACTTCGTCCCGCACCTGTTCGCCGCCTTCAAGCGCCAGCATCCGGAAGTCCACCTGCAGCTGACCGTGGTCAACCGCGCCCAGGTGATCCGCCGCCTCTCGGACAACCGTGACGACCTGGTGATCATGTCCATGGTGCCCCAGGACATGGAGCTGGAATTCCTGCCGTTTCTCAACAACCCCATCGTCGCCGTAGCGCCACCGGATCATCCCCTGAGCCACATGGGCCCGCTGCGCCTGCAGGACCTGGAGCCCTACACCCTGGTGCTGCGCGAACCGGGCTCGGGCACGCGCCTGGCCTGCGAGGAGTACTTCAAGGAGAAGCGCGTGCACTTCACCCAGGTCCTCGAAGTGTCGTCGGCCGAGGCTCAGCGCGAGTGCGTGCGTGCGGGCCTGGGCGTGGCCTTGCTGACGCGCCACGCCCTGAACCTTGAGTTGGCGACCGGCGGGTTGATCGAGTTGCCGGTCGAAGAGCTGCCATTGCTTCGCAGCTGGTGCCTGGTGCAGGCCAAAGCCAAACGCCTGTCACCGGTAGCGCATGCGTTCCTGGGATTCATCCGCAGCGAACGGGTGCAGATCAGCGGGCTGGTTGAACGCTTCGACGGGAAGCCGCGGGTGCCGCCTGCCAGTAATTGACGGCCTCAAGCTCGGGGTAATCGTTGATTTCCTGCTGCAACTGACGCAGCTCGAAGCGGTGTTCGATCGCACGCCGAAATTCCATGCGGCGCTGGTCTTCCTGCTGACGACGGGTCTTGACGGCGCTGTTGCTCTCTTCGTAAGGCCGGGCCATTTCGAGTCTCCCAATGCGAGTACGGAAGCTTCACGATGGACGTCGGCAGTTACGGTTTGGCGGCGACTCGGTTACAGGACGATGAACATTCGCCTGCCCAACACCGCTCTGGGCACTGGCTGGCTTGCGCAAGAGCCGGCTTGGCGGCGAAAGCGTGGGTCACCCAAGCCCCTGTCCCCAGCCAGCGCAAACCCGCCCAGCCGCTCCTGACAGGCAGGCTCAATCGTCCAGGGCTTTGACCGACTTGGGCGACAGGCGCAGGCTGCGCAGACTGCGCTTGACGCTCTTGAGGTGGTTGACCAGGCTCGGCCCGCGGGCCATCGCCACGCCCATGGCCAACACGTCGATCACCACCAGGTGGGCGATGCGCGAGGTCAGCGGGGTGTAGATCTCGGTGTCTTCGTGGACGTCGATGGCCAGGTTGACCGTGGACAGCTCGGCCAATGGCGTCTGGCTCGGGCACAGGGTGATCAGCGAGGCGCCGCTTTCACGCACCAGGTTGGCGGTGATCAGCAGGTCCTTGGAACGCCCGGACTGGGAAATGCAGATGGCCACGTCGGTGGGCTTAAGGGTCACCGCCGACATCGCCTGCATGTGCGGGTCGGAATAGGCCGCCGCGGTCAGCAGCAGGCGGAAGAACTTGTGCTGGGCGTCCGCCGCCACTGCGCCCGAGGCGCCAAAGCCGTAGAACTCCACGCGCTGGGCCTGGGACATGGCGGTCACCGCCTGCTGCAGGGCCACCGGATCGAGCTTCTCGCGAACCTCCATCAGGGTGTGCAGGGTGGTGTCGAAGATCTTCAGGCTGTAGTCGGCGACGGAATCGTCTTCATGGATCGCGAACTGGCCGAAACTGGCCCCGGCCGCGAGGCTCTGCGCCAGCTTGAGCTTCAGGTCCTGGAAACCGGAACAGCCGATGGCCCGGCAGAAGCGCACGATGGTCGGTTCGCTGATGCCCACGCTGTGGGCCAGGTCCGCCATGGAACTGTGCATCACCGCCGCAGGATCAAGGAGCACGTGATCGGCGACCTTGAGTTCCGATTTGCGTAACAAATGACGTGACTGGGCAATGTGCTGCAACAGGTTCAAAGGGCTGGACTCATTGTTATTGGCTGACGCCGGAGATGTAGCAAGCTTGTAGTTATACTACAGGAATCGTCTTTTTGCCTGCTCAATGCATCACGAAGTTGCCGGCCTACCCCCCATTTTCAGCCGGGTACGACTTATGTAGCCGTTGTGGCGCACGCCGATAAAGGCTAGCGAGTCTGGGCCTGCAACAGCAGCGCCAGGCCCTCGGCGTTCACCGGGCGACTGATCAGATAGCCCTGCACTTCATCGCAGTGCTCGGCCCGCAGGAACGTCAGTTGACCGGGCTCTTCGACGCCCTCGGCCACCACCTTCAGCGACAGCCCGTGGGCCATGGCAATGATCGCCCGGGTGATGGCGGCGTCCTCGCCTCCGTCGGCCAGCCCACGGATAAAGGCCTGGTCGATCTTCACGTAGTCCACCGGAATCCGCTTGAGGTAACTCAGGGACGAATAACCGGTGCCGAAGTCGTCAATGGCCAGCTTCACCCCCAGGGCGCGCAGTTGCCGGAAGGTGGCGATGATGTGCTCGACGCTGTCCAGCAACTGGCTTTCGGTTAGCTCCAGCTCCAGCAGGTGCGGCTCCAGGCCGGTCTCCTCCAGCACCTGGCGCACCAGACTCACCAGCTTGCCCTGGCGCAACTGATACACCGACAGGTTGACCGACACCCGAATCGGCTCCAGGCCCTGGCGCTGCCATTCACAGGCCTGTCGGCAGGCCTGGCGCAAGACGAATTCGCCGATGGGACCGATCAGCCCGGTTTCTTCCGCCAGCCCGATAAAGTCTCCCGGCGGCACCCGGCCCATGGTCGGGTGGTCCCAGCGCACCAGGGCCTCGGCGGCATTCAGCCGGCCCGTGGCCAGGCACAGTTTGGGCTGGTAGAAGACCATCAGCTGGTCTTCTTCGATGGCCTTGCGCAACTGGTTCTCCAGTTGCAGCCGCTCCAGGGTGCTGGCTTGCAGGCTTTCGGTATAGAACTGGAAGTTGTTGCCGCCCAGGTGCTTGGCGTGGGCCATGGCCATGTTCGCCTGGCTGACCAGGGCGGCGATCTCCCGGGCGCTGTCCGGGAGCATGCTGATGCCCATGGAGGCGCTGACCACCAGTTCGTGGCCCTCAACGGTGATCGGCAGGCGCAACTTGCTGAGCAAGCGGGTCGCCACCCGGGTCAGGCTGGACAGGCTGCCGTAGGCATCGAACAGCACGGCGAACTCGTCACCGGACAAGCGCGCGATGGTGTCGGCTTCCGGCAGCGCATTGACCAGCCGTCGCGCCATTTTCTGCAACAGCTGGTCGGCCACTTCATGGCCGAGGCTGTCATTGAGCAGCTTGAAGCGATCCAGATTGATGTGCAGCAAGGCCAGGCTGCGGCTGCCCTGGCGCACCCGCTGGTGGGCCTCGCGCAGGCGCTCGCGGAACAGCGAGCGGTTGGCCAGCCCGGTGAGCTCGTCATAGTGGGTGAGGTAGCGCATGCGCTCCTCGGATTCACGCCTAGCCGACAGATCGGCGAAGAAGCCCACGATATGCCGGACTTTTCCCCGCCTGTCGCGCACCACGTTCAGTTGCAGCCACTGCGGATAAAGCTCGCCATTCTTGCGGGTTTCCACCAGTTCGCCCTGCCAGCTGCCGTGCTGCTCCAGGGCCTGGTGAATCATCGGATAGTGACGACGGGCATCGCGGCTGCAGGACAGCTCCACCACATTGCGCCCGAGCATGTCTTCGACCTGATAGCCGGTGACCAGACTGAAGGCCTGGTTGGCGGCAATCAGGGCGTAATCGGGGTCAAGGATGACTATCCCTTCGCTGGCCGCCTCGAACACCGTGGCGGCCAGGTCGCGCTGCACTTCCAGCTCCTTGTCGGCACTGATATCGCGCCGCGTGCCCACCATGCGCAGCACCCGTCCGTCGGGGCTGCGTTCCACCGCCCGACCACGGTCCTCGATCCACACCCAGCGGCCATCGCCATGGCGCACCCGGTATTCCACCTGATAGTCCTCGCTGCGGCCCTTGAGGTGCTCCACCAGGGCACGCTTGAGCACGGGCAGATCCTCGGGATGCAGCCGCGGCTTGAGGTGGCTGAGCATCGCCGTGACGTCTTCCGGCTCCAGGCCGAACAGCTCCTTGAGCTGGGTGTGATGGACCTCGTCGGTCTGCAGGTTCCAGTCCCACAGTCCGAGCTCGCTGGCGTCCAGGGCCAGGGCCAGGCGTGCCTCGCTCTTGCTCAGGGCCTGGTTGGCCGCGTCCAGCTCCAGGCTGCGCTGAGCCACCCGCTGCTCCAGCCCGGCCTGGGCCTCGCGCAACTGCTCCTCGGCGCGGCGGCGCTGCTCCACTTCCCGGGCCAGCTCGCGGTTGAGCTGGTTGCTGCGGCTCTGGGCGTCCTGCAGGTGCTCGATCAGGGCCTGATTCTGAAAGCGTCGCAGCAAGCCGCGCTGGATCAGGCGATTGACCTGCCATGCCACCACGCTCAAGGACACCAGGAGAATCAGCCCCAGCCAGCCCCAGCCCCGCTGCTGCTCGTCGCCGCCCCAGAACAGGTAGGCAATCGCCGGCAGCAGGCACGGCAAGGTGAAGGAAAGAAAGGCCTGCAGGCTGACCGCATAGGCCACGCTGGCCGAAAGAATGGCCGCGCCGATCAGGCCGAAGACCCACGCCTGCTGGAGAAAACTGTCGGTGGGCACCAGAGCGATGCCGGCACAGGCCAGGGTCAGGCCGCTGACCGTCGAGCCCAGAAGAAACATGCGCTGCCAGACCGGCTGCGCCTGGCGGCTGGGGATGGCCGAGTCGAAGGCCGCCACCTGGATCACCCGCAAGGCCACCAGGGCCAGCAGCCAGACCATCCACACGCTGAGCAACAGATAGCGCGCCGGGCTCCAGAGCAGCCAGGTGCACACCAGACCATTGAGCAGCATGAACAGCGTCGGCAGCAGCGAGCCCTGATACAGCAGACGCGTGCGTTCCACCGCCATCTCGACGGCGTAGCGCAGAAGGATAACCCGCGGTTCCACCAAGGGGCCGGACAGGTCGGGATTATGGGTCATAGGCAGTGTTCTTATAATGGTTGAGCCCGAAACGTCGGCGGAGCATACACAAGCAAAGGCGCGAGCCAAACTGCTCCAAGTCATAAAATCGATAAAACCGATCCCCCATCAATCCACAGCGCAACAGCCCGGACTTGAAGAGCCGAAGGCTGGGACCTGTGACCGACCGGTCGTCACCCGCGGTTGTTTTATCGGCTAATGCAAAGCCGGGTTTGCCCGGGGTGACGCGGGCCCCTAGAATGCCCCGATGCGCGATGATCTCTCCCTCCTGTTGAACTCCCTCAACGATGCCCAACGCCAGGCCGTAGCCGCCTCCGTGGGTCGTCAGTTGGTCCTGGCCGGTGCTGGCTCCGGCAAAACCCGTGTGCTTGTGCACCGTATCGCCTGGTTGATCCAGGTCGAGAACGCCTCGCCCCACTCGATCCTGTCGGTGACCTTCACCAACAAGGCCGCCGCCGAGATGCGCCACCGCATCGAGCAATTGCTGGGCATCAACCCGGCAGGCATGTGGGTCGGCACCTTCCACGGCCTGGCGCACCGCCTGCTGCGGGCCCACTGGCAGGAAGCCGGCCTGAGCCAGACCTTCCAGATCCTCGACAGCGACGACCAGCAACGCCTGGTCAAGCGGGTGATCCGCGAGCTGGGCCTGGACGAGCAGCGCTGGCCGGCCCGTCAGGCCCAGTGGTTCATCAACGGACAGAAGGACGAAGGCCTGCGCCCGCAACATATCCAGGCCAGTGGCGACCTGTTCCTGGCCACCATGCGCAGCATCTATGAGGCCTACGAGGCCGCCTGCCAGCGCGCCGGGGTCATCGATTTCTCCGAGCTGCTACTGCGCGCCCTGGACCTGTGGCGCGACCACCCCGGCCTGCTGGCGCACTACCAGAAGCGCTTCCGCCACGTGCTGGTGGACGAGTTCCAGGACACCAACGCCGTGCAGTACGCCTGGCTGCGACTGCTGGCCCAGGGTGGCGACAGCCTGATGGTAGTGGGCGACGACGACCAGTCGATCTACGGCTGGCGCGGGGCGAAAATCGAGAACATTCACCAGTATTCCGCCGACTTCCCGGACACCGAAGTGATCCGCCTGGAGCAGAACTACCGCTCCACCGCCGGCATCCTCAAGGCCGCCAACGCCCTGATCGCCAACAACACCGGGCGCCTGGGCAAGGAACTGTGGACCGATGGCGGCGATGGCGAAGCCATCAACCTGTACGCCGCCTTCAACGAGCACGATGAAGCCCGCTATGTCGTGGAAACCATCGAGAGCGCGCTGAAAACCGGCTTGGCCCGCAGCGACATCGCCATTCTCTACCGCTCCAACGCCCAGTCCCGGGTGCTGGAAGAGGCCCTGCTGCGCGAGCGCATTCCGTACCGCATCTATGGCGGCCAGCGCTTCTTCGAGCGGGCCGAGATCAAGAACGCCATGGCTTACCTGCGCTTGCTGGAAGGCCGTGGCAACGACGCGGCCCTGGAGCGAGTGATCAACGTTCCAGCCCGGGGCATCGGCGAGAAGACCGTCGAAGCCATCCGCGAACACGCGCGCCACAGCGACGTATCAATGTGGGAAGCCATGCGCCAGTTGGTGGCCAATAAAGGCCTGACCGGTCGCGCCGCAGGCGCCCTCGGGGCCTTTATCGAACTGATCGAGAACCTCGCCGCCAAGACCCTGGAAATGCCCCTGCACCTGATGACCCAGACGGTGATCGAGCAGTCCGGGCTGATCGCCTACCACGAAGCGGAAAAAGGCGAGAAGGGCCAGGCCCGGGTGGAAAACCTTGAGGAACTGGTGAGCGCCGCGCGCAACTTCGAGAACAGCGAGGAAGACGAGGACCTGACGCCGCTGGCGGCCTTCCTCGGCCACGCCTCCCTGGAAGCCGGCGATACCCAGGCCGACGAGCATGAAGACAGCGTGCAACTGATGACCCTGCACAGCGCCAAGGGCCTGGAGTTCCCCTACGTGTTCCTGGTGGGCATGGAAGAAGGCCTGTTTCCGCACAAGATGAGCCTGGAAGAACCCGGCCGCCTTGAGGAAGAACGCCGTCTGGCCTATGTCGGCATCACCCGGGCGATGCAGAACCTGGTGATGACCTATGCGGAAACCCGTCGCCTGTACGGCAGCGAAACCTACAACAAGGTGTCGCGCTTCGTCCGCGAGGTGCCCAAGGGGCTGATTCAGGAAGTGCGCCTGTCCAACAGCGTCAGCCGGCCTTTCGGCGGTGGCCAGTCGCAGAGCACCAGCAGCCTGTTCGGCGGCAGCGAGATTCCGGACACCGGCTTGAGCCTGGGCCAGGCGGTGCGGCACTCGGTGTTCGGCGACGGGGTGATCCTCAACTTCGAAGGCGCCGGTGCCCAGGCCCGGGTCCAGGTCAACTTCAGCGAAGGCAGCAAATGGCTGATGCTCGGCTACGCCAAGCTGGAAGCCATCTAACCCGACCCGACCCTAGGCGCCGGCTTGCCGGTGAAGCTCACTGGCGAACCACCTCTTCGCCAGCAAGCCGGCTCCGCCAGGTCAGTGCAGAAAAGGCAGCGCGAACATGGGTTCAGGCTTTTTTTCCTCGTGGACATTCTGGGCGCTGCTCTCGGCAACTTTCGCCGCTTTGACGGCGATCTTCGCCAAAGTCGGGATAGAAAACGTCAATTCAGACTTCGCCACCCTGCTGCGCACCGTGGTGGTCCTGGTCAGCCTGGCCTTGATTTTGTACGCAACGGGCCAATATCAGTCCCTGGGATCGATTTCCACCAGGAGCTATCTGTTCCTGCTGCTGTCGGGACTGGCCACCGGGGCCTCCTGGCTGTGCTATTTCCGCGCCCTGAAACTCGGCCCGGCCTCTCTGGTGGCGCCGGTGGACAAGCTCAGCGTGGTGTTGGTCGCAGTCATCGGCGTGGCCCTGCTGGGCGAGAAACTCGATCTGCGCCAGTGGGGCGGAATCGGCCTGATCACCGCCGGCGTCGTGCTCCTGGCACTGCGTCGCTGAACGGCGACGCAATTGAACCAAAGCCGCGTCCTTGAGGACAAAAAACCTATCGGCGAGCATGCCGGCGAACGGAGCTGAACCGAGCCTGTCAGGCAAAAGCCCGAAACATTATGCCGCTCGCTACTGACACTTCACCTGTGCAATATGGCGCGCGTGCCATCCACAAATGGGAACCCCCTTTATGAAACGTTTTCTTAGCATCGCCATGGCGCTGTGCATCGGCCTGACGATGAGCCTCGACGCCAACGCCAAGCGCTTCGGCGGCGGCAAAAGCGCCGGCGCTGCCCCGACTCACCAGACTCGCCAGGCGGCGCCCGCCACTCCGGGCGCGCCTGCCGCTGCCGCCACCGCTGGCGCAGCCGGTGCTGCAGGTGCCGCGGCCAAGGCCGGTGGCGCTTCGCGCTGGCTCGGCCCTCTGGCAGGCATCGCGGCCGGTGGCCTGCTGGCCTCCATGTTCATGGGCGGCGGCTTCCAGGGCATGCAGATCTTCGACATCCTGATCATGGCGGTCATCGCCTTCGTGATCTTCCGCTTCATCGCCGCGCGTCGCCGCAAGCAGCAGGAGCAGTTTGCTCCCGCCGGTCACGCGCCCATGCAGCGCGAGGCGTTCGAACCGCAGCAGCCTGCCGGCGGCTCGATCTTCGGTGGCTCGGCAGCCCCTGCCGCGCGCCCGGTGATCAACGCTCCGGCCTGGTTCAACGAAGAACGCTTCATTGAAGCGGCGCGCAACCACTTCCAGTCCCTGCAGCAACACTGGGACGCCAATGAAATGGACAAGATCGCCGAGTTCGTGACCCCGCAAATGCTGCAGTTCCTCAAGCAGGAACGTGCCGATCTGGGCGACGGCTTCCAGTCCACCTACATCGACAACCTGCAAGTGCAGCTGGAAGGCGTGGATGACCGCGCCGACAAGACCATCGCCACCCTGACCTTCAGCGGTGTGTCGAAGACCTCGCGCTTCGACCAGGGCGAAGTGTTCAGCGAAAGCTGGAACATGGAACGCGCCCAGGGCGACAACCAGCCGTGGCTGGTGGCAGGTATCCGCCAGAACGGTTGATTCATGCCGTTGTCACAGCAGTAAGGCAAAACCCCGACTCAAGTCGGGGTTTTGCATTTCACGATTGCACTTATAGCGAGCTACTGTATAAACCGCCGTCAAACAACCGCGCCATAGAGCTAAGAGGACCCAGGCCGTGGAAGAAGTCATCGAACAACTCCGAGAAGCCAACGAACCGGTACCCGTCCCCCTGGAACTGCCGGACGAAGACCTGCTGGTGGAAATTGAGGAACAGCTGTTCATCAATATCCCGTTCGTCTTCAAAGAGTTCCTGTTGACCGTCAGCGATGTGGTTTACGGCAGCCTGGAGCCGGTCACCGTCACCGACCCGCAATCCCACACTTACCTGCCGGAAGTGGCCGCGACCGCCTGGGACATGGGCGTGCCGCGCGAGCTGATCCCGATCTGCCAGGACGGCGACGACTACTACTGCGTCGAAGAGGACGGCACCGTGGTGCTGTGGTCCGGCGAAGAAGAGCTGATCACCGAGGAATCCTGGGAATCGGTGTGGCACTGGGCGCGGGACGTCTGGCTGGAAAGCTGAGCCGGCTAAAGGCATGAACAGGCTCGCCAGCGCCCTGCTGGCGAGCGGCAAGGTCAATGCCCGCCGTTGTCCTTGCTGTGATCGAAGGTTTCGATCAGCGCCACCTGCATTCGCGTGTGCACCCGGATGAACCAGCGCCACAGCACCGCGGCCACCGCCGCCGCCACCACCGCAATCAGCACCAGCAACTCCAGCGTCGGCAGGATGCTCGACGACAGCGCCGCCAACAGCAGAAAGATCACCAGCAGCGACAGGATCGGAATCACCTCGGCGATGACCCGCCGCACCCGCTGGGTATGGCGCCCGGCCATCTCCGCCTTGACCCCCATCTCCGCCAGCAGCATCGACAGTGCCTTGAGCTTGCGATAGGCGGCGATCAGGAACGGCAGCGACAGCAGCAGGGCTGCGCCCCAGATCAACGCCTTCTGCCAGCTCGGATCACTGACCCAGCCCTCCAGGTAAGCGCCAATGCGCCTGGCGAAATAGCCGCCGGAAAAGAAGATCGCCACCACCAGCGCCAGATTCACTCCCACTTGCAGGAGGATCTTGCGAATCATCGACGCCAGCAGCGCGCCCTCGCCCTGAGGCTGGATGCTGCGCAGCCACTCGCCGTACATCCCCAGCACCCGGCTCAGGCGCTGGGGCACAATCCTCGCCAACTTCAGCGACAAAGGATCGGCAGCGCGGATCAGATAGGGCGTGAGCAAAGTGGTCATGGCCGACACCGCCACCGCCACCGGGTAGAGAAAGTCGCTGGTGACCTGCAGGGTCATGCCCAAGGCGGCGATGATGAAGGAAAACTCGCCAATCTGGGACAGGCCCATCCCCACGCGCAACGAGGTTCGGCCGTCGTTGCCGGCGATAAAGGCCCCCATACCGCAGGAAAACAGCTTGCCCAGGACCACCGCCACGGTGATCACCGCAATGGGCCAGGCGTATTGCAGGAGAATCTGCGGATCGATCATCAGACCGATGGCCACGAAGAAGATCGCGCTGAACAGATCGCGAACCGGTTCGATCAAGCGCTCGATCTTCAGCAACTGGCGGGACTCGGCCATGATCGCGCCAATCAGGAAGGCCCCCAGGACCATGCTGTACTCCAGCTTGACCACCAGCAGGCAGAAGCCGAAACACAACCCCAGCACGGTGATCAGCAGCATCTCGTTGCTGTCGAATCTGGCCACGTAGGCCAGCAGGCGCGGCACCAGCAGAATGCCGATCACCAGGGCCACGATCATGAACAGCGAGAGCTTGCCGACCGTGGAGAACACCTCGCCGGAACTCACCGTGCCGCTGACCGCGATGCTCGACAGCAAGGCGATGATGCCAATGCCGAGAATGTCCTCGACGATCAGCACACCGAAGATCAGCTGGGCGAAGCGCTCGTTCTTCATCTTCAGGTCATTGAGCGCCTTGACGATGATGGTGGTGGAGGAAATGGCCAGGATCGCCCCGAGGAACAGCGAGTCCATGGTGCTCCAGTCGAACCAGCGGCCAATTTCATAGCCGATCCAGATCATCAGGACGATTTCCAGGAAGGCTGCGATAAAGGCCGTGGCCCCCACCTTGAACAGCTTGCGCAGGCTGAATTCCAGCCCCAGACAGAACATCAGGAAGATCACCCCCAGCTCGGCCAGGGTCTTGATGGTCTGCTCATCGTGGATCAGGCCGAAGGGCGGCGTGTGCGGGCCGATGAGGAAACCGGCGACGATATAGCCCAGCACCACCGGTTGCTTGAGTCGATGAAAGAGAATGGTCACCACGCCTGCGACCAACATGATCACGGCCAGGTCCTGAATGAAGCTGATGGCATGCATGGCCAGGGTTCTCCTTGAAAGCTGGGCGGCGCAGATCGCCACATTAGAAAGCTCTGATCGGCAGTAGGAAAAATCCTTAAGGAGTGTCGGAAAATGCCCTGGAACGGGTGTTTTGCAGGTTAACACCGCGACTTCCGGCAGAAAGGCGGTGCAATATTAGGAAACAGATCCACCGGGGCGTGACGGCGTGGCCCGGCCCGGCGTCCCGTTATCGATGGTTTGAAAACCCTTGAACCCAGCACCCGCAGAGGTGCTCCAGCAACCCCTGCCCAGAACCGTGAGCGTGCTATGGAACCCGGAAACGCCCAGCTGTCGATGACGGTATTGATGACCCCTGACATGGCCAATTTCTCTGGCAATGTGCACGGCGGCACCCTGCTCAAGTACCTCGATGAGGTCGCCTATGCCTGCGCCAGCCGTTATGCCGGTCGCTACGTGGTGACCTTGTCGGTGGACCAGGTAATCTTCCGCGAGCCGGTGCATGTCGGCGAACTGGTGACCTTCCTGGCCTCGGTCAACTACACCGGCAACACCTCCATGGAGGTGGGCATCAAGGTGGTGACCGAGAACATTCGCGAGCGCTCGGTGCGCCACACCAACAGCTGCTTCTTCACCATGGTGGCGGTGGACGACCAGCGCAAACCGGCTCCGGTGCCGCCGCTGCAGCCGGAAACGGCCGATGGCAAGCGTCGCTATATCCAGGCCCAGCAGCGCCGGCAGATCCGCCAGGAACTGGAAAAGCGCTACCAGGAAATCAAGGCCGACGGCCCGTGACCCTCAGGCACACGCGCTGATTCAGCCGGACCACGGACGGTCCCATCACCACGCCCCTGCTGAGCCTCCTGCGCTCGCCCTGCTCTACCCCTGTCGCTTCAGGCAGTCTTCTGCGGTCATCCCGAATGGCCACATCCATCCCTTTTTGACCACATAGAGAGTTATGCCCCGGAGGCGCCGCTGCCAGAATCGCTGGGCAAGGCACAAGCGCACTCCCCGTTTGGGGAGCCTTCGAACCCACGAACGCGTGAGAACAATAACAATGCCCAGCGCCAATACACTCTCCGACAATCCCGCCCTCGTCCCCGGCGATTTCACCCACAGTGCCCAGGGCACCTCCCTGCGCCGCATCCTCGGGCTGCCGGCCCTGGTGTTCTTCGGCCTGGTGTACATGGTCCCGCTGACCGTCTTCACCACCTACGGCGTGGTCACCCAGATCACCGGCGGCAGGACCGCCGCTGCCTATGTAGTGACTCTGCTGGCCATGCTCTTCACCGCCCTGTCCTATAGCGTCATGGTGAAAAAATACCCGATTGCCGGCTCGGCCTATTCCTACGCCAGCCTCAGTTTCGGACCGGGCATCGGCTTTCTTGCCGGCTGGTCGCTGCTGCTGGATTACCTGTTCCTGCCGATGATCAACTACCTGGTGATCGGTCTGTTTCTCAACCTGGCCTTTCCCGCCGTGCCGGCCTGGGTCTTCGTGGTGGCGACCATCAGCCTGGTGACGCTACTGAACATTCGCGGCATCGGCTCGGTATCGAGCATGAGCAACCTGATCGTCTGTGCGCAGATGGTGTTCGTGGTGGTGTTCGTGGCCCTGGTGATTCGTCAGCTGGCCGGGGCCGATAGCCTGGACCTGAGCGCGCCCTGGGTCGGCGACGGCAGTCAGGGCGGCCTGCTGCCATTGATGGCCGGGGCGGCGGTGCTGTGCCTGTCGTTCCTCGGTTTTGACGCGGTATCGACCCTGGCCGAGGAAACCCGCGACCCGCGCCGCGACATCCCCCGAGCCATCGTCATCACCACCCTGGGCGCGGGCCTGCTGTTCATCCTGCTGGCCATGACCAGCCAGCTGGCCTTCCCCGGCAGCAGCTTCAAGGACGCCGACTCGGCGGCCAGCGAGGTGATGCTGCACGCCGGCGGACGCTTCCTGGAGATGTTCTTCACCGCCACCTATGTCGCCGGCGCCGCCGGTTCGGCCCTGGCGTCACAGGCCTCGGTGTCGCGCATCCTGTTCAGCATGGGCCGCGACGGCATCCTGCCGCGGCGAATGTTCGGCACCTTGTCCGAGCGCTACAAGACCCCGGTGCTGGCCATTGTCCTGGTGTCGCTGGTGTCCTTGCTGGCCGTGGTCATCGACCTCACCACCCTGGCGTCGATGATCAGCTTCGGCGCACTGGTGGCGTTTTCGGTGGTCAACCTGGCGGTGATCAAGAGCCATCTGGGACAGGGTCAGCCGCGCACCGGTGCACGGCTGCTGCAATACGGCCTGCTGCCGCTGATCGGCTTTGGCCTGATCGTCTGGCTGTGGACCAGCCTTTCGGCCCTGACCCTGGGGATTGGCCTGGCCTGGTTCGCCCTGGGCGCGCTGTACCTGGCGGCGCACACCCGCGGCTTCCGACAGCCGGCGCCGACGGTGCAGTTCTCCGAGCAGGCCTGACACAGCGACCCGCCGTTCAAGTCAGAAACCGATCGGCGTGGCCTCGAACCGCACTCGCGGATGGGCAATGCGATCCTGGGCCCGCACCAGCTCCAACTCGTAGCTGGCGCAGGCCTGGGTTTCCAGCAGCACTTCATGCACCGCCGCGGCGGTGAATTCGAACGCCGCCACCAGGCTGTCACCCAACAGCACCCGGGCCAGGAACAGACCCGACGTCAGGTCGCCCACCCCCACCGGCTGCCGCGGAAACGCCAGCAGCGGACGCCGCAGGTGCCAGCTGCCCTCGGCGGTCACCAGCAGCATCTCGAAGCCTTCCGCCAGCTTGCCCGGGTAGTCCAGGTGCTTGACCAGCACGGCCTTGGGGCCTTTCTCCAGCAGCGAACGGGCCATGCCCAGGCAATCGAACAGCGACTGCGGCTTGCGCCCGCAAAAGCTGTCCAGCTCCAGCTGGTTGGGGCACAGCAAGTCGGCCATGGCGACCGCCTCGTCCAGCAGGAAGTCGCTGACTTCCGCCGGTACGCTGCAACCCTTTTCCGGATGGCCCATCACCGGGTCGCACAGGTACAGGGCCTTGGGATTGATCGCCTTGATCCGCGCCACGCCGCTGAGAATCGCCCGGCCCTGGGCCGCGCTGCCCAGGTAGCCGGAGAGGATCGCGTCACAGTTGCCCAGCTCGCCGATGGCGGCGATGCCTTCCACCAGCTCGGGAATCTGCTGGGGCGCCAGCACTTCTCCGGCCCAGTGGCCATACTGAGTGTGGTTGGAAAACTGTACGGTATTCAGGGGCCAGACATTCACCCCGACCCGCTGCATGGGGAACACCGCAGCACTGTTACCGGCGTGGCCGAAAACCACATGGGACTGGATCGCAAGCAGGTGGGGCGTACGTTTCATGCAGGATTTTCCATAAAACCGGTGGAATTCAAGCCGCGCAGTATGCGACTAAACGCAGCCTGTACGACAGACCGGAGACGCAGTTAAGCTGATGCCACTTCGTTGGAGCAAACCTTCATGCTGACCCTTGGAAACATCTTTGTGCTGATGCTCCTGGCGACCGGCGCCGCCTGGCTGTGGCACAACCACGGCCTGCGCGAGCGGGCGCTGGAGCGGGTCAAGCAGCACTGCGCGCGGCTCGATATCGAGCTGCTGGACGGCAACGTCGCGCTCAAGCGCATCGGCCTGGTCAAGGACGCCAATGGTCGCCGGCGCCTGGCGCGAATCTACAACTTCGAATTCACCGTGACCGGCGAAACCCGCCACGCCGGGACCATCACCCAGTTCGGCGCCCACAGCGCCCATATCGAGCTGGCGCCTTATCCGTTCGAGGCCAAGGAGCCGCTGCCCAGCGCCGAGGTGATCGAGCTGAGCCAGTGGCGCGAAGAGCATCGCAAGTTCAAACCGTGAGATGCGCCTACAGGCGGCAGGCAGCGAGGCTGGCTTGTAGGGCCGCCATGTCCTGAGGGGTGCTGAAGATCAGCTCCAGGCGCGAATCCCGGCGCCATTCGCTGGGCAGCCAGTTCAGCGGCGAATTATCCAGCCCGTTGCCCGAGCGCCAGCCCTGGTCGCTGTGGATCACCAGCTTGGCCCGACGCCAGTCGAGGTTCTGCAACCAGTGCTCGACCCGGACCAGATCGAAGCGCTGGCTCGGGTGCCAGCGCCAGCCAATGCTCCAGCCCTCCTGCTGAGACTGACTGAGGCAGATCGGCTGCGTCGGATCGCTCCACACCGCCGGTAACTGTGCCAGGCCCTGGGGAACATCCAGTTGCTCCAGCGCCGCCCCGGCGCTGACCTCCAGGCCCGGCAACTCGGCCAGGGGCAAGGCGGCGTGGCGAGTCCAGAACAGCGGCAGGTCCGGCAGTTGCTCCAGTACCCGCAGCCGATCGCTGTCGCTGAGCAGTTCGTCCTTGTTCAACACCAGCAAACCGGCGCTGGCCAGGGCGTCCTGTTGCGCCTGGGGCAGCGGCTTGCCGGCGGCCAGGGCCTGGGCATCCAGCACCAGCACACAGGGCTGCAGCGCCAGCACGCCTTTCCAGGGTGCAACACTCAGTTGCTTGAGCAACTGCGCCGGGTGACCAAGGCCGGAAGGCTCGATGAACAAACGGTCCGGCCGGGCCTTGCGCAACAGCCGCCCAAGCCCCACCTGAAACGGTGCGCCGTTGACGCAGCACAGGCATCCACCGGCCACTTCGCCCAGAGCGATGCCGTCTTCATCACGAGTCAGCAAGGCCGCATCCAGGCCGATCTGGCCGAACTCGTTGATCAGCACCGCCCAGCGCTCCTCGGCCGGACGCTGGCTCAGCAGGTGACGGATCAGGCTGGTCTTGCCGGCGCCCAGAGGGCCGGCGATCACATGGGTGGGAATGTTCTGCAGCATGGGAAGGGGGTCCGGAAAGCCTGTGAAGTGATGCTACGCCCTTCCCGAGCAGGGCGAAAATCCGCGCGCTCAAGAACGACGCCGCAGCAGACGCCGTTCTTGAGCGCACTGAGGGTCCTGCGGACCTTGGCGCAGCCTCGCAGGCTCGGCAGCGGCTACACGCCTGGATCAACCCAGCCAATCAAGGGTAAGGATCAGCCGGCGCTCCCCCGGCGCCGGTTGCGGCGAGCGGTGGATCAGGCCGAACCCTTGGTTGCCGTGCCACTTCTCGCCCTTGAACAGCGCCACCTCACCGCTGCCGATCTGCTGGATCAGCGTCGGGTCACGGGGTTCAGCACTGGCCTGTCCCAGTTGCCGACGGTCCATCGCCCCTTCGCGCAACCACTGGCTGCCAATCCCGGCGTAGGTGGTGATCAGGCGCACGGGCACATGGTCGACGTGAAAGCGCGGGCACATGGCCTTGTCCAGAACCCGCAGGCGCAAACCCACGCGCTTGGCGCCCAACAGGCAGGCAAAGGCGCTGACCAGCCAGGAAGCGTCGGCGATAAAGCCGTCATAACCGTGCAAATCACTGAAGCCCGATGCCAGGCCCTGCAGGTTCGGCAGGGCCTCCTCGTCCGGCAGATCCAGCGCCAGCGACTCCGCCAATGGCTGGTTCAGGGACAGCAGCAACTCGCCGAAATCGGCGATATGCGCCGGCAACCGCCGCTGCCACAGGCCGAGGTTGACCTCGTCCTGCAACACCTCGGCCAGTACCGCCGGGGTGCTGCCGATGGCCTGGCGACGAGAAACCAGGGGCACCACGCCGGGCAGCAGCAGCCAACTGGCCGGCAGCGGCTTGTCCAGCGGGGTCACCGGTGAATTCAGGGTCAGCATCAGGCCGCCTCCTCTGCATGCCAGGGACCGAAAGGATCGCTCATGAGGCTCCAGGCCTCGGTGCCGAGGGCCATTTCGTCGTCATCCAGCAGGCACAGATCGAGCTCGGCGCAAAGCCGGGCAAAGTCGATGTTCTGGCCGATGAACACCAGCTCCTGGCGGCAGTCGCCCGTGGCCGGGGTCCAGTTGTGCAGGATCGCGGCGGTGCTTTCCTCGTCCTGGGGCCATTGCTGCTTGGGCACGAAGCGCCACCAGCGCCCGGCAAAGCCGTGGCGCATCAAGCCCCCGGCCTGGGACCAGCTGCCCGCCTCCTGGTACTTGCTGGCCAGCCAGAAGAAGCCCTTGGAGCGCAGCAGCTTGCCGTTGACCCAGGGCCGGTTGATGAAGTCGAAGAAGCGCTGCGGATGAAAGGGACGCCGGGCGCGGTACGCCGTGGAGGCGATGCCGTACTCCTGGGTTTCCGGCACATGTTCGCCGCGCAGTTCCTGCAGCCAGCCCGGCGCCTGGGCCGCCCGCTCGAAGTCGAAACGCCCGGTGTTGAGGATCTTGGCCAGGGGCACCTGGCCCATGACCATGGGGATGATTTCTGCCTGGGCGTTGAGCCGCGCCAGAATCGCCAGCAGCTCCTCGCGCTCGGCGCTGCCGATCAGGTCGATCTTGCTGACCAGGATCACGTCGGCGAACTCCACCTGCTCGATCAGCAGGTCGGTGATCGAACGCTCGTCCTCCTCGCCCAGGGTTTCACCGCGGCTGGCGAGGCTTTCCGCCGCCTGGTAGTCCAGCAGGAAGTTCATGCCGTCGACCACGGTGACCATGGTGTCGAGACGGGCAATATCGGCCAGGCTCTGGCCCGACTCGTCGCGAAAGGTGAAGGTCTCCGCCACCGGCAGCGGCTCGGAGATCCCGGTGGACTCGATCAGCAGGTAATCGAAACGCCCGTCGCGGGCCAGCTTGCCCACCTCTAGCAGCAGGTCTTCGCGCAGGGTGCAGCAGATGCAGCCGTTGCTCATTTCCACCAGTTTTTCTTCGGCGCGGTTGAGGCTGACATCGCGTTGCACTTCGCTGCCGTCGATGTTGATTTCGCTCATGTCGTTGACGATCACCGCCACCCGCAGGTTGTCGCGGTTACGCAGGACGTGATTGAGCAGGGTGCTCTTGCCGGCGCCGAGAAAGCCGGACAGCACGGTAACGGGAAGACGCTCGGTCATGGGGGATTCCTCATCAGGTTCGCGGCGGGTCAAGGCGCCCGTTGGTGACGTTCGCGCAGCTCTTGGCGCTCTTTGGCTTCGATGCACAGGGTGGCGGTGGGTCGCAGCAGCAAGCGCTGCAGGCCAATGGGCTCGCCGGTGTCGGCGCACCAGCCGTATTCACCACGGGCCAGGCGCTCCAGGGCCTCGTCGATCTTGTCCAGGAGCTTCTTTTCCCGCTCCAGCAGGCGCAGTTGCCACTGGCGCTGCTCTTCGGCGCTGCCGATGTCGGCGGGGTCGCTGTGGGGTTCCTGTTCGCGCAGTTGGTCGAACTCTGCGGCGATGCGCTCCTGCAGCTCAGTGCGCTGGGCCAGCAGCCGTTCGCGGAAGAAGCCCTGTTGGGCCTCGTTCATGTAGTGCGCTTGGGGTTCGGCGAGGAGCTCTTGTTCAGTCATGGCGGGTCACGGATCAGGCTTTATTTAATGTTATATTATAACAACTCGAATTAGCCAACCCTCCCTTGCCGCCCACGACGAAGGGCGCGATGCTGCGCCCCTGCCGCCACGAGAATCGCCATGCGCCTTGCCCTGCCGCTCCTGCTTTCCAGCCTGATCCTGACGTTTGCCGGCCAGGCCGGTGCAGCCGTGCCCAACCCCCTGGCCACTTGCACCCGCAGCGCTACCCTGCTGGCCTGCGTCGATCCGTTGGGCAATGCCTACAGCGTCGCCACGGCAGGCAGCACCACCTACTTGCGCGGGTTCGAGGTGATCGGCAAACGCTATTGGGTGCAGACCAACAGCCGCTACGGCCAACTGACCTTCTTCACCGGCCTGGCTTCCGATGGCGAAGCCTGGGTGGGCTACAGCCAGCGCGTGGGCTGGACCACTCGCAACCGTTTCTCCAGCTCCGGCGGCAGCCGCGGCCAGTTCACCTGCAGCCGTATCAGCGGGTGCTAGCGGCCCTGACCCGCCCCTTTGGCGGAGCCGGCGGGCCAGCGCAGGCAAACTCGGCAACGACCCAACACGCACCGGCCTGTTCGCTACGCGGGGCGGGTGTTCCCGGTTTCCTGGCGCCAGGCCAGGTAGCTGTTGGCCGGCGGGTTCTTCTCGAAATAACGTTGCAGGCCGTTGAACAGGCCATCGGCAAGCGCCTGCTGGTGCCGCGCGGTGACCAGGCGCTGGCGGTCGCGGCTGTTGGAGATGAAGCCGGTTTCCACCAGGATCGACGGCACGTCCGGTGACTTGAGCACCGCAAAACCCGCCTGTTCCACACGCTTCTGGTGCAAGGTGGTGATCCCCGCCAGGCTCTCCAGCACGGTGCTGCCCAATTGCAGGCTGGCGGCGATGGTGGCGTTCATCGACATGTCCACGATCACTCCCGCCAGCATCGGGTCCTTGTCCTTGAGGTTGAGCAACGTGCTCGCCCCCAACAGATCGGCGCCGTTTTCCCGCTGGGCCATCAAACGCGCGGTGGCCGAAGTCGCACCGCCTTCGGACAGGGCGTACACCGAGGCACCGGACGCGGTCAGGCGCGGCGCCGCGTCGGCATGCACCGAGATGAACATGTCGGCCTGATGCTTGCGGGCAATCTCCACGCGCTTGCGCAACGGCACGAAGAAGTCGTCGTTGCGCACCAGCTTCACGTCGAATCCCTTCTCGCGCTTGAGCCGCTTGGCCAGCAAGCGGGCGATGGCCAGCACCACATCCTTCTCCCGCTCGCCCTTGGCCCCGACCGCGCCGGGGTCCTTGCCGCCATGGCCGGGGTCCACCACCACGATGATGTCGCGCTTGGGATGAGGCTTGCCCGGCGCCGCCTCGGGTCTGACCACGGGCGCGCTGGCCACGACGGTCGGCAGCGCTGCCTTGCCGGGGGCGGACAGGTCCAGCACCAGCCGGTGCCCCTGCCCATCCTGGGGCGGGAGGAGAAAGCTGTTGAGCTGCAGCGGCTGAGTCAGGTCAAGGACGATCCGCGTGTCGCCCCGGCCAAAAGGCCCGGAGCGGATCGCGCGGATCGGGGTGTTGGCCAGGTTCAACTGGCTGAAGTCACCCTCCAGGCGAGCGCTGCCGACATCGATGATCAGACGCTCCGGGGCGCTGAGGCTGAAGGTTTTGTACTGCACCGGGCCACTCAGATCGAGCACCAGCCGCAGCTTTTCGGCGTCTTTCCACAAACGCGCATGGCGAATCTGCGCGGCGTGAACACTCCAGGGAAACATCAGGGCCGTACCGGCCAACAGCAGGTTGAGCAATTGACGTCTGTGCATGGCAAATACCGCAAAAAAAGGAGCGTCCGTACTCACAAGGCAGGATGAACAACCGTCGAGGAAAAACTTCCCATCGGACGTATTGTTATAATATAACATGTCGAATTATTTCCCACGACGGACCTGTCCATGAACGCGCTGACTCTGCCGGATATCGCCGCGCAGGCCTCACGCCAAGCCTTGCCCCTGGAATGGGTGGGCATGTGCGGCATTGCCTTACCTGTAGTGATCGACGGCCAGCGAACCGCTGCCAAGGCCGATGCCGGTGTCAGCCTCGACGATGGCGAAGCGCGAGGCATTCATATGTCGCGCCTGTACCTGGCCCTGGAAATGCTCGAACAGGAAAGCCTCACCCCGGCGCTGCTGCGCCGGGTTTTGCAGCGTTTCCTTGATAGCCATGAAGGTCTGGCGCATAGCGCCTACCTGAGCATTAAGCTGGATCTGCTGCTGAAACGCCCGGCATTGGTCAGCCCTTTGGCCGGCTGGAAAAGCTACCCGCTGAGCATTGAAGCGCGGCTGAAAAACGCGATGTTCCACGTGGAACTAAAAATCGACGTGCCTTATTCCTCAACCTGCCCCTGCTCGGCGGCATTGGCGCGGCAACTGATCCAGCAGCAATTCATTGATGATTTTGCCGATCGGCCACTGCAACACACCGACGTCCTGGCTTGGCTGGGTTCGTCCCAAGGCATCGTCGCCACGCCCCACAGCCAGCGCAGCAACGCGGCATTGCATTTGCGCCTGGATGATTTCATTGACGAACTGCCGCTAATGGCCTTGATCAACGATGCAGAAAGCGCCCTGGGCACCGCTGTGCAAACCGCAGTCAAGCGCGCCGATGAGCAAGCCTTTGCCCTGGCCAACGGACAGAACCTGATGTTCTGCGAAGACGCCGCCCGCCGCTTGAACCTGGCCCTGCGTCGCTCACCCGGAATCAACGCCTTCCACCTGCGGGTGGTGCATGCCGAAAGCCTGCACGCCCATGACGCCGTGGCGGAAAGCCGCTGGAACTGGGAGGCCTGATGATCCGCTGCGAAAACCTGCGCTGGGGCGCCCCGGGGCAACCGCTGACCCCGGCGCTGGATCTGCACCTGCCCAAGGCCAGCCTGAGCGCGATCATCGGCGCCAACGGGTCGGGCAAGAGCAGCTTGCTGAAAGTCCTCGCCGGGTTGCAGAAGCCACTCTCGGGCAAGGTCCACCTGGGTACGCCGCGCGGCGGTCTGTCATTCCTGCCACAGCAGCAACACTTGGACCGGCAGTTCCCCATCAGCCTGGAAGAACTGGTGGCCGGTGGCTTCTGGGGCAAACGTGAACCGGCCAGGGCCCGGGGAGAAAAGCTGCGCACGGTACTCGAAGACTGGTGCCTGAGCGGCCTGGAAAAACGCCCGTTGATGGCCCTTTCCGGCGGCGAATTGCAACGCGCCCTGCTCGCCCGCTTGAGCCTGACCGAAGCACCGATACTGCTGTTGGACGAACCCCACGCCGCCCTCGACGAAACAGGCCAGGCCCTGCTCTGGCGCCACCTGCACAACTGGCACGCTCAGGGCCGGACCCTGCTGGTGGTCTGCCATGACCTGGCCGCCGTGCGCCAGCACATCCCCCGGACCCTGCTGGTAAAAAGCAGCGGCTGCGTCTTTGGCCCCAGCCAAGAGCTGATCGCCCAACCACCCTGCGCACAGGTGGCTTGATGCAGTTCGCCGCGCATTTCTGGCAGCCCTTCAGCGAGTTCCTGTTCATGCGCCGGGCTCTGCTCGGCGGCCTGGTCCTGGCCTGCAGCATCGCGCCTCTGGGGGTGTTTCTGATCCTGCGGCGCATGAGCCTGATCGGCGACGCGGTGGCCCACGGCATTCTCCCCGGTGCGGCCCTGGGCTTCTGGTTCGCCGGCCTCAGCCTCCCGGCCCTGACCCTCGGCGGGCTCGGCGCCGGCCTGGGCATGGCCGGGCTGGCCGCCTGGATCACCCGCCGCACCGGCCTGCGGGAAGACGCCAGCATCGCCGCTATCTACCCCATATCCCTAGCCAGCGGCGTGCTGATTCTCGGGCTGGCGGGCAAACGCCTGGACCTGTTGCACCTGCTGTTCGGCTCGGCCCTGGCGGTGGACGGGCCGACCCTCAACGGCATGCTCCTGGTCTCGACCTTCAGCCTGCTGGCCCTGGCCCTGATCTACAAGGCCCTGTTGCTCGACACCCTCGACCCGCTGTTCCTGCACAGCGTCAGCCGCCTGGGCCCCCTGGCCCATGGCCTGTTCCTGACCCTGGTGGTGCTCAATCTGGTGATGGGTTTTCAGGCCATCGGTGCGCTGATGGTGGTCGGCCTGATGATGCTGCCGGCCGCCGCCGCACGCTTCTGGAGCCGACGCCTGCCAAGGCTGCTGGGCATCGCCGCCCTGCTCGGCTGCCTGTCGGTCTGGCTCGGCCTGCTGCTGTCGTTCCATTACTCGCTGCCCAGCGGGCCGGCCATCGTCCTGGTGGCCGGCGGCCTGTACCTGCTGTCCGTGGTGTTCGGTCCGGTGCACGGCCTGCTGCACCGCCCACCCCTGCTCACATCCCCATGAGGTGTTTCCCGATGCGCGCTCTACTCGTGCTGTTCAGCCTGCTGCTGCCATTGTCCTGGTCCAGCGCTCAGGCCGCGGACAAGCTGGCCGTGGTGACCAGCTTCAGCATCCTCGCCGACCTGACCCGCCAGGTCGGCGGCGAGCATGTACAGATCACCAACCTGGTGGGCGCCGACGAGGACGCCCACACCTACGAACCCACGCCGGACGATGCCAAGGCCCTGCTCAAGGCCCGGCTGATCATCAAGAACGGCCTGGGCTTCGAGCCCTGGCTGGATCGCCTGGTGGCCAGCTCGGCCAGCAAGACGCCAGTGATCACCGCCAGTCGCGGGGTGATTCCACGCACCCTGGACGAGGACGGTGAACAGATTCCCGATCCGCACGCCTGGCACAACCTGGCCAATAGCGAACTCTATGTGCACAACATCACCCAGGCGCTGATCGCCGCCGACCCGGCCCACCAGGCCGACTACCAGCGCAACAGCCAGGCCTACCTGCAACAGATCTATCGCCTGCTGGCCGAAGCCAAGGCCAAGCTCGGCGCCCTGCCTGCGGGCAACCGCAAGATCGTCACCTCCCACGACGCCTTCGGCTACCTGGGCCAGGCCTACGGCATCGACTTCATGGCGCCCCAGGGCCTGTCCACCGAGCGTGAACCCTCGGCCGCCGAAGTCGCGGCGCTGATCACCCAGATCCGCAACGCCAAGGTCAAGGCGGTGTTCATGGAAAACATCAAGGACGCCCGCCTGCTCCAGCAGATCGCCGAGGAAAGCGGCGCCCGCATCGGCGGCACCCTGTACTCCGACGCCCTGGCGGCCAGCGGCCCGGCCAGCACCTTCATCGGCTTGTTCGAATACAACCTCAACACCCTGTACGACGCCTTGAGCCGGCCATGATCCAGCGCCCGCCGCTATCGCTGCTGGACCTGGAAAGCGCTGCCACGGGCAGTCGCTGGCCACTGACCGCGGTGCTCGATGCCCTGCCCTGGAACAGCGACGGCCTGATCGCTGCCATCGCCCAGCAACACGACAGCGGCGAGGTGCTGATGCTGGCCTGGATGAACCGCCGGGCCCTGGCCGAAACCCTGGCCAGCGGCCAGGTCTGCTACTGGTCGCGCTCGCGCCAGTGCCTGTGGCGCAAAGGCGAAAGCTCGGGCCACCGCCAGCGCCTGATCGAAGCGCGCCTGGACTGCGACGGCGACGCCGTACTGCTGCAGGTGGATCAGCACGGCCCGGCCTGCCACACCGGCCGCCCCAACTGTTTCTACAACGCCATTCGCGATGGCGCGGTGGAAGTCATCAGTTCCCCCTTGAAGGACTCGCGCCATGATTCGTAAAAACCCTTCCGGCGACCTGCCGGTGATCGCTGAATCCGCCTACGTCGACAAGACCGCCATCATCTGCGGCAAGGTGGTGATCGGCGACAACGTGTTCGTCGGCCCCTACGCGGTGATCCGCGCCGATGAAGTGGACGCCAGCGGCCAGATGCACGCCATCACCATCGGCGCCAACTCGAACATCCAGGACGGCGTGGTGATCCACTCCAAATCCGGTGCGGCGGTGACCATCGGCCAGCACACCTCCATCGCCCACCGCTCCATCGTCCATGGCCCCTGCGTGGTCGGCGACCGGGTGTTCATCGGCTTCAACAGCGTGCTGTTCAACTGCGAGGTGGGCGACGGCAGCGTGGTCCGGCACAACTCGGTGGTGGACGGTCGCGACCTGCCGCCGGGCTTCTATGTGCCCTCCACCACCCGCATCGGACCCAAGACCGATCTGGCGCAATTCCCTCCGGTGAGCATCAGCGCTTCGGAGTTTTCCGAAGACGTGGCCCGCACCAACGTCGATCTGGTGCGTGGCTACAAGGCCCTGCAGAACGAGTTCTGAGCATGAGCCGAATCCTTATCCGCAATGCCCGGCTGGTGAACGAAGGGCGCGAATTCGACGCCGACCTGCTGGTCAGCCATGGGCGTATCGACACCATCGGCAGCCTCGACCACCTCAGCGCCGACCTGGAAATCGACGCCCGGGGCCACTGGCTGCTGCCGGGAATGATCGACGATCAGGTGCACTTTCGTGATCCCGGCGCGCCGGAAAAAGGCAGCATCCACAGCGAGTCGCGGGCAGCGGTGGCCGGGGGCATCACCAGCTTCATGGACATGCCCAACACCTCACCGGCGACCCTGACCCTGGCCGCCCTGGCGGACAAGAAGCGTCGCGCGGCGGCCACCTCGGTGGCCAACTACGGCTTTCACTTCGGCGTCAGCAACGACAACCTGGACACCGTCGCCGCTCTGGACCCGACCCAGGTCGCCGGGGTCAAGGTGTTCATGGGGGCCTCCACCGGCAACATGCTGGTGGACGACCCCGAGGTACTGGACCGGCTGTTTCGCCAGGTGCCAACCCTGCTCCTGGCCCACTGCGAACACACCCCGAGCATCCAGGTCGTGCAACAACGCTGGCAGCAACTCTACGGCGAACAGATTCCCGCCGCCGCCCACCCGCGCATTCGCGACGCCGAGGCCTGCTACCGCTCCTCGTCCCTGGCGGTGGAACTGGCAAGGAAACACGGCACCCGCCTGCACGTGCTGCACTTGACCAGCGCCCGGGAACTGGCGCTGTTCGAAGATCGGCCACTGGCGCAAAAGCGCATCACCGCTGAAGTCTGTCTGCACCACCTGCTGTTCGATGACCGCGACTATCCGCGCCTGGGCCACCTGATCAAATGCAACCCGGCGATCAAGACCCAGGCCGATCGCGATGCCCTGCGCCAGGCCCTTAACAGCGAGCGCCTGGACGTCATCGGCAGTGACCACGCGCCCCACACCTGGGAGCAGAAGCAGCAGCCCTACACCCGCGCGCCAGCGGGCCTGCCCCTGGTGCAGCACGCCCTGCCGGCCCTGCTGGAGCTGGTGGCCGACCGGATCCTGCCGCTGACCACCCTGGTGGCCAAGACCAGCCATCGGGTGGCCGATCTGTTCGCCATTCCCGACCGCGGCTACCTGCGCGAAGGCTATTGGGCCGATCTGGTGCTGATCCGTCCCGAACCCGAAGGGCTGGCCGTGGACAGCCAGCCGATCCTGGCCCAATGCGCCTGGACGCCGTTCGCCGGCCGGCGCTTTCGCCATAGCGTCGCCACCACCCTGGTGTCCGGCCAGCTCGCCTGGCACCAGGGCCGCCTGTACGACCACTGTCAGGGCCTGCCCCTGCGCTTCACCCGTTAACCGCCTGATACCAAGGACCCCCGAAGATGATCCGCATCACCCTACCTGATGGCGCGTGCCGTGAGTACGACCAGCCGTTGTCCGTGTTCGAGGTGGCCGCCAGTATCGGCAGTGGCCTGGCCAAAGCCGCCGTGGCCGGGTGGGTCGATGGCCGCCTGGTGGACTGCGACCACCTGCTGACCGGCGACGCGCGGCTGAGCCTCGTCACCGCGAGCGATCCCGAGGGTCTGGAGGTGCTGCGCCACTCCTGCGCCCACCTGCTGGCCATGGCGGTCAAGCAGCTGTATCCCACGGCCCAGGTGGCCATCGGGCCACTGATCGAGGACGGTTTCTTCTACGACTTCGCCCATGAACGCCCTTTCACCCCCGAAGACCTGGCGCTGATCGAGGCGCGCATGCACAGCCTGGCCGCCACCAACCACCGCGTGCACCGCCGCGAGCTGTCCCGGGAGCAGGCGCTGCAACACTTCCAGGACCAGGGCGAGCCATACAAGGTCGAGCTGATCCGCGACCTGCCCGAGGACGCCGTGCTGTCGCTGTACCGTCAGGGCGACTTCGAAGACCTGTGTCGCGGCCCCCACGTGCGCAGCACCGGCCAGTTGCGCGCCTTCAAACTGACCAAGGTGGCCGGCGCCCATTGGCGTGGCGACGCCGACGGCGTACCGCTGCAACGAATCTACGGCACCTGCTGGGCCACCCGTCAGGATCTGGACGCCTATCTGGCGCGCCAGGAACAGGCGGCCAGACGCGACCATCGCAAGCTCGGGCAACAGCTGGACCTGTTCCATTTCGACGACTGCGCCCCCGGCTCGGTGTTCTGGCACGCCAAGGGCTGGACCCTGTTCACGCAGTTGATCGGCTACATGCGCCAACGCCAGGAACAGGCCGGCTACCAGGAAGTGAACACCCCGGACGTGATGGACCGCAGCCTCTGGGAAACCTCCGGGCACTGGCAGAACTACCGCGACCACATGTTCACCACCAGCACCGAGGACCGGCGCACCTTCGCCCTCAAGCCGATGAACTGCCCCGGCGCGGTGGCGATCTTCGGCCACGGCAGCAAGAGCTACCGCGACCTGCCGCTGCGCCTCGCCGAATTCGGCAAGGTCCATCGCTACGAACCTTCGGGGGCGCTGCACGGCCTGCTGCGGGTGCGCCACTTCACCCAGGACGACGCCCACATCTTCTGCACCGCGCAACAGATGCAGGACGAATGCGCCCGCACCATCGCCCTGGTGTTCGACATCTATAAGGAGTTCGGTTTCGACGAGGTGGCGGTGAAACTCTCCACCCGCCCGGCCCATCGCATCGGCAGCGATGACGTCTGGGACCAGCTCGAAGGCGCTCTGATCGGTGCCCTGCAAAGCATGCGGATCGACTATCGGCTCAACCCGGGAGAAGGCGCCTTCTACGGTCCCAAACTGGAGTTCGTACTGCGCGACGCCATCGGCCGCGACTGGCAGTGCGGCACCCTGCAGGTGGACCTCAACCTGCCCGAGCGCTTTGCCATCAGCTACGTCGACGACCACGGCGAACGGCGCCAGCCGGTGATGCTGCACCGAGCGCTGTTCGGTTCCCTGGAACGTTTTATCGGCATTCTCCTCGAGCACCATGGCGGTGCCCTGCCCCTGTGGCTGGCGCCGCAGCAAGTGGCGGTGCTGAACATCAGCGCGGCCCAGGCGGACTATGCCCAGGCCATCACCGAACGCCTGCGCCGGCATGGACTGCGGGCCCGTGCCGACCTGCGCAACGAAAAGATCGGCTACAAGATCCGCGAGCACAGCCTGCAGAAAGTGCCTTATCTGCTGGTGATCGGGGACAAGGAGCAAGCCGGAGGCTATGTCAGCCTGCGCAGCCGCAAGGGCGAAGACCTGGGGCAACTGACCCTGGAGCAGGCGGTGCAACGCATGGTCTAGGCGTGGCGCCGGCTTGTCGGCCAGGGCCCGGCGCCCGGTTTCTGGCGGGCGCCTGCACCGGCAAACCGGCTACGGGGCGGGATCAGGAAGCCCGGGGCTTGACCGTGCCGCAGTCCTGGCCGAGCCACACGGCGCGGGTGTCCATGCTGCCTTTTTGCTGTATGCCGGTGGCATTGAAGGTGCCGATCACGTTGGTGGTGAACTCGCGATCACTGATGAACCTGGCCACCCCGTTGCCCTGGGCCTTGGGACAACTGAAGCGAAACTTCCACTGGTTGCCGTTGCGCTCGGTGACCTGCTGCTGGCAGCCCGACTGCGGGTCCTGCAGCGGAATGGTATCGGACTTGACCTGATCCGGCGTCAGGCACACGCGAATGCCCTTGCCGCCCATGGTCACTCCCTGTTTCTCCAGCATGGCCCGTTGCTCAGGGGTCATCTGCTGCTGCAACTGGCCGAGGATCAGCGACAGATCCGGCAGGTTCTGGTCATCGACCTTCATGTTGCTGCTGGTCAGTTCCCACAAGCCCGGTTGCAGCATCTGCGCCTGCGCCGCCAGTGGCAGCGCCATTCCCGCCGCCAACGCCCAACCCAGTAAACGAAGTTTCATCGAATGACTCCTAGACAGTAGTGGCCGTTAGACTTCAAGCAAGGCACGGCGTTGCATGCAGAATAAAATAGCGACATTCGCCGTGGAACATGGTCTGTTAGGCATTGAATCTTCAGGAGCAAGGCTGCCCCCATGGATTATTTTGGCCCGCACATCTTCGGCTATCTCATTGCGCTGCTGCATTTTCTCGGGCTGATCGCCGCGATCCACGCGGTGTTCACCGTCAGGACCGCCCAAGGCGCCATTGCCTGGGCCCTGTCGCTGATGTTCATGCCCTACCTGACCCTGATCCCCTACCTGGTGTTCGGCCGCAGCACCTTCGACGCCTACATCAAGGCCCGGCGCCAGGCCAACGTGGAAATGCACAAGGCCATCAACGAGCTGAACTGGCGCCCCTGGGTCGAAGAAGCCCTGACCGCCCGGGCCTCCCAGGCCTATGCCTCGCTGCGGGCCATGCCCAAGCTCGGTCGCATGCCGTGCCTGGCCAACAATCGGCTGCGCCTGCTGGTCAATGGCGATGCCACCTTCGAAGCGATCTTCAACGCCATCCGCCGTTCCCACACGGCGGTGCTGATCCAGTTCTTCATCATCCACGACGACGAGTTGGGCCGGCGCCTGCAACGCCTGCTGCTGGAAAAGGCCGCCGAAGGCGTGTCGATCCACCTGCTCTACGACGGTATCGGCAGCCACTCCCTGCCCGCCAGCTACGTGCAGACCCTGCGCGACGCCGGGGTTCAGGTGCACGCCTTCGCCACCCGCAGTGGCTGGCTCAATCGCTTTCAGGTGAACTTCCGCAACCACCGCAAGATCGTGGTGGTAGACGGCATGCTGGGGTTTGTCGGCGGGCACAACGTCGGCGACGAATACCTGGGCAAGAAGCCGCCCCTGGCCCCCTGGCGCGATACCCACGTGCAGGTCAGCGGCCCGGTGGTGGCCTGCCTGCAGGAGTCCTTTGCCGAAGACTGGTTCTGGGCCGCGCGGCAACTGCCACCGTTGATCCTGCCGGACGCCTACCCCGACGGCGGCGTGCTCTGCCAACTGCTGGCCAGCGGCCCGGCGGATGCCTACGAAACCTGCTCGCTGTTCTTCGTCGAGGCGATCCACGCCGCCAGCGAACGGGTGTGGATCACCAGCCCGTACTTCATTCCCGACGAGGCGGTGTTCGCCGCCCTGCGCCTGGCGGTGCTGCGCGGTGTGGACGTGCGCATCCTGCTGCCGGCGCGCCCGGACCATCGCATCGTCTACGCCGCCTCCAGCCTCTATGCCTTCGAGGCGGTGCGCGCCGGGGTCCGGGTCTTCCGTTATCAGCCCGGGTTCCTGCATCAAAAAGTGGTGTTGATCGACAACGAGATCAGCGCCATTGGCAGCGCCAACCTGGACAACCGCTCCTTCCGCCTGAATTTCGAAGTGATGTTGCTCACCGTGGACGACGACTTCGCCACCGAGGTGGAAGACATGCTCAAGGCCGACTTCGCCAAGGCCCGGGAAGTCGCCAAGGAAGAAAGCCGCCAGACCCACCGCCTGCAACAACTGGGCATGCGGGTCGCGCGGCTGATTTCACCGATTCTGTAAGTCGCCGCTCAGGGTCGGCCTAAGGGTGGTAGAGGTCGTCGCGGGTCCAGGGCAACTCATGGCTGCCATCGGCATGAGCCTTGACCGCGAGGATCTGGTGCAGGTTGATCCAGCCCTTGGCGAACGCATAGGCGCACCCCGCCAGGTACAGTCGCCAGATCCGTAGCGCCTGCTCGGGAACCAGCCGGGCGGCGGCCTCCAGGTTGTCTTCCAGGCGTTCGCTCCAGTGGTCCAGGGTGCGGGCGTAATGCAGGCGCAGGCTTTCGACATCGACGATTTCCAGCCCGGCGTCGCTGATCTGCGCAGAGATCATCGCCAGGTGCGGCAGCTCGCCATTGGGGAACACATAACGCTCGATGAAGTCACCGGCGCCCCGGCCCACGGGACGTCCATCGATGTGCTTGGCGGTGATCCCGTGGTTCATCACCAGGCCGCCTTCGCGCACCGCGTTGAACAGGGTCCGGCAATACTGCGCCAGGTTGGCGTGGCCCACGTGTTCGAACATGCCGACGCTGACCACCTTGTCGAAGCGGCCATCCTGGGGCAGATCGCGATAGTCCAACAGCTGCAGTTCCACCAGATCGTCCAGGCCCTCGGCACTCACCCGCTCCCGCGCCAGGGCCAGTTGCTCCTTGCTCAGGGTGATGCCGAAGACCCTGGCGCCGAACTCGCGGGCCGCGTAGCGGGCCAGTCCGCCCCAGCCGCAACCCACATCCAGCAGGTAGTCCCCCGGTTGCAGGCGCAGCTTGCGGCACAGATGGCGGAACTTGGCTTGCTGGGCCTGCTCCAGGGACTCGCTGCCGGTCTCGAAATAGGCACACGAATAGGCCATGTCACTGTCGAGCCAGAGCTGATAGAAGGCGTTGGAAAGGTCGTAGTGATAGGAAATGGCGGCCGCGTCCGTGGCCTTGTCGTGCAGGGTGCGCACCGGCTGATTGTCGCCGTCCTCATCCAGCAGGGCCTGGCTCAGCTCGTCGCAGACCCGGATGACTTCGCTGATGGAACCTTCGAGTTCCAGCTTGCCCTCGACAAAGGCGCCCCCCAGCGCATCGAGGCTGGGATGGGTGAATTGCGCGACCAGCTGCGGGTCCTTGACCACGATGGTGACGCTGGGCTCCGGCCCAAGATTGAATTCATGGCCATCCCAAAGCCGCAGGCGCAAGGGCAATTGCAGATTCTGTAAGGCCGGTGGAAGTTGCGCGAGCATGAAAAATCCCCCCTGTTTCAGACGTCTGAAATGAGGGTAGACCATCTTGAAAAAATAGCTGGCTATCGAATTTCCAGCGTTTTTTTCAGGATTCGCGGCGAACCACCAGGCCCTCTTCGACCCACTGTTTCAGCCAGGTAACCGCCTGCAACGGGGCCCCCTCAGAGCAAGTGACGGCCAGCTCGGCGCAGAGTTCCGCGAAATTCCACTGTTGCTCGATCATGCCCCGCAGTGCTGCGGCTTCTTCGGCTGTCAGGCTGCGATACCGGCAGACCCGCTCCGCTCGCCAGACCAGGCACACCTGTTGCTGATCGAGTAAGGCACTGTCGGGGAAATCCCCCTGCTCCTTGACCGCGCGCCACTGGGCCAGGCTGTTGTAGCGACAGTCGAGCCACTGCACACAGGGCGCCAGGCGCAGTTGCAGCAGCGGCCATTGTTCGGCCTCCAGCCCGGCCATGGCGGCCACCGTCAGCACCTGGGCTTCGGCGGCATCGAAGGCCAGGGTGAAGGCCCATTCCAGGCGTGCCAGTTCCGCCAGGGGCGCGCCCTGCTCCGGCACCAGATGGCCCTGGATAAACTCGGCAAAACCCTGCCCCAGCCAGCGCAGGCTGAAATGCCGGGACGGGCATTGGCGAATATAGGCGCCGGTCAGCGCCTGGAATTCAGCGTCCCCCAGCCAGTGCCAGATGGCCGGGAAGTCGCTGCCCATGACCTCCTGCAGCCGGGCCAGGTAGGCGTTGTGATAGATCGCCAGGCCCGTCTCGACATCCAGGGTCGGGCCACCGATCAGGCTCTCTTGCAGAGCCGCGCGAGCCTGGGCCTGTTCACCCAGCAGATAGCTTTCGAAAGCCCGTTGCCAATCATTCAGGCGCATCGCTGCCTCCCGGCCAGAGCCTGTTGCCCGAGCGCGCGGGCCTTGTGCAGTTCGGTGAGCAGCTCTTGCAAGGGTGGAAAATGATCGTCGCGCTCCAGCAGGGTCGCCACCGGCCCCAGGTGTTCAAGGGTGCGTTGATACAGTGCCCAGACCGGATCGCACACCGGATGGTCGTGGGTGTCGATCACGTAATCGCCATGGTCCTGGTGCCCGGCCAGATGCAGTTGCCGCACCCGCTGCGCCGGCAACCCCTGGATGAACTGCCAGGGATCGAAACCGTGATTGCGCGCACTGACATAGACGTTGTTCACGTCCAGCAGCAGCTCGCAGCCGCTGAGCTGGCTCAAGGCCGCGAGAAACTCCCATTCGCTGAATTGATCGGCCGCGGCGCGCACGTAACTGGAGACGTTCTCCAGCACCAGGGGCCGCTCCAGCACGTCCTGTACCTGACGCACCCGACCCGCCACGTACTCCAGGCTTTCCTCGGTGTAGGGCAAGGGCAGCAGATCGTGCAACTGATGAGCGTTGCCCCGGCTCCAGCACAGGTGATCGGAGACCCAGGCCGGGTCCACCTGTCGGGCCAGTTGCTTGAGTTGCTTGAGATAGTCCAGGTCCAGGGCATGGGGGCCGCCAATGGACAGCGACACCCCATGCATCACGATGGGGTAACGCTCGGCAATGGCGTCCAGGTAATACAGAGCCTTGCCGCCCTCGACCATGAAGTTCTCGGACACCACTTCAAACCAGTCGACGTCCGGTGCTTCTTCGAGAATCTGCTGGTAGTAGGCGCTGCGCAAACCCAGGCCGTAGCCGAGGCAGGAAGAAAGGTCAGACATAGCGAACTCCTCGCAACGTGGCCGCAGTGGTGGTCAGCCCCACTGCGGCAGCACGGATTCGCCGCTTACTCGCCGACTTTGCCGCCGGCTTTTTCGCACGCCGCCTGAGTCATGGCCTTGAACCCCTGGCCCTTGCAGGCGCCCATGCCTTTGCAGGCGTGGTCCTTGGTCTTGCAGTCGTTCTGGCCTTTGCAGGCGTTGACGCCGTAGCAGTGCACCTGGGCATCGGCAGCAGACACTTGAGTCACGACACCGGCAAACATGGTGGCGGCAGCAAAGGCCAGGGCAGCACCGGCAGCGGTTTTCTTCATGTTCATTTTTTATTCCTCAATAGTCGCAAGGGGGCGACGGGCAGCTTGTGCAATCCCGTCATAGCACTAGAGAGAGGAGGCATCCCGGCGTTACAGCCGGGATGAAAAAAAACTGCACAGCCGCGTTTCGCCGGCAAGCCGGCGGCTAAAGCTTGAGCAGCGGCTCCTGAAACCGCAGCAGACGACCGGCATTGCCCAGCACCAGCAAGGTGCTGAGGTTATGCAGCAGCGCAGCGATCATGGCCCCCGCCGCTCCCAACCAGCCAAAGGCGGCAAAGGCGACGATGGCCAGGGTCCAGCCCAGGCCGATGATCACATTGACCTGCAAGGTGCGCCGGCATTCGCGGCTCAGGCGCACGCAGGTGCCCAGGCGTCGCAGGTCGCTGCCGATCAGCACCACGTCCGCCGAAGCCAGGGCGATGTCGGCGCCACCGGCCCCCATGGCCACGCCCACCACCCCGGCTTTCAGCGCCAGGGAATCGTTGATGCCGTCCCCCACCACCATCGGCCGGAAGCCCTTGTCGATCTCCCCCAGCACGCGCTTGAGTTTGTCTTCCGGCAGGGCCTGGGCCTGGACATCGCTGATCCCCACCTCCAGGGCCAGACTGTCCGCCACGCTCTGCCGGTCGCCGGTAAGCAGCAACTGCCGCCCCAGTCCCAGCTCGCGCAACTCCTCCAGCGCATGCTGAGCCTCGGGCTTGACGCTGTCGGCCAGCAGCAGCCAACCGAGGAACTCGCCATTCAGCGCAAGCCCGGCAATCGGTCCGTCATGCCTCGGCACCGGGCTGGTAGTGATGCTCAACTGGCTGAACAGCTCCGGGCGTCCAAGGGCCGCTTCGCCCTCCCCGGTACGGGCCACCACGCCCAGGCCCTGGCGTTCATGGATGTCGCCGAGCGGCCATTGGTCTTCCTGGGGCACCAACCCGGCCAAGGCCCGGCTGACCGGGTGGCTGCTGGCCGAGCCGAGGCTGGCGGCCAGATTGAGCAGGCCTCGCTGGTCTTCCCGAGGGCTGTCGATGGCCTGCAGGCGCAAGGTGCCGAACGTCAGGGTGCCGGTCTTGTCCACCACCAGGGAGGTCAGGTCCGCCAGTTCTTCAAGAAACGCCGAACTGCGGATCAGGATGCCGTGGCGCGCGGCCACGGCAATCCCGGCAATGGCCGTGGCCGGTGCCGACAGCACCAGGGCACAGGGACAAGCCGCCACCAGCACCGCGAGCATGGCCTGGGCATCGCGGGTGATGAACCAGGTCACCGCCGCCAACAGCAGCACCAGCACCAGGTAACTGCCGGCATAGCGTTCCAGCAAACGGGTGATGGGCGGCTTGGCCCGTTCAGCGCTCTGCATCAGGCCGATGACCTTGCCCAGGGTCGACTCTTCACCCGTGCGGGTCACTTGCAGGCGCAACAAGCCATCCAGGTTGATCGCCCCGCCGAATACCTGCATGCCCACCGTGGCTTCCAGGGGCACCGACTCGCCGGTGATCGGCGCGGTGTCCAGGCTGGCCTGGCCGGACAGCACCACGCCGTCGGCAGGCACTCGGTCGCCGGCGCGCACTTCCACCCGATCACCGGCCTTGAGGCTGGCGTTGTCCACTTCCAGCACACTGCCGTCGGCCTGGACCTTGCGCGCCAGGCTGCGGGTCAGGCGTCCCAGGGCGTCGATGGCTTCCTGGGAGCCGATCACGCTGCGCTCCTCCAGCACGTGGCCGAAGATCATGATGATCGGCAGCAAGGCGGCGGTCAGCAGATCGCCGGTGGCCCAGGCGCCGAGCATGGCCAGGGCGATCAGTTGATCGGTGATGCCGTGCAGGCTGGGATAACGCAGGCTGAACCAGGCCGAGCGCATCACCGGCACCGCCACCAGCAAGGACGCCACCCCCAGCAGCAACTGGCTCACGCCCTCCTGCTGCGGGGCCTGCCAGCGCCACAGCAGTCCCAGCCCCAACAGCCCCAGGGCCAGCATGGCCAGGGTCAGTTGGCGCGCGGCGCTGCGTTGCTCGGCGGTGGTCAGCATGCTGGCGGGGGCCGCCTGGGTTGAAGCAGTCATTGTTCGGCTCCCTGAATGATCAGGCGGGAATCGTCTTTGGGGTCGACCGTGGTCAGCGAGCCGGCCTGCCCGAGAATCTTCGGCAGGCGCTCGCGGTAGATGCGCAGGAGCATTTCCGGATCGGTGCCATCGCGTTGTGCCTGGGCCAGGCTCTGCACCGTGGCGGTCTGGGCCCGGGCCAGGGCCAGGCGTTCGCTGGCCTGGGCATGGGCCACCTGCAGGCTGTGATCGGCTTGCTGGTTGGCGCTCTGGGTCAGCTTCTCGGCCTCGGTACGGGCATTGGCCACTGCCTTGTCGGCTTGCTGGCTGGCGGTCAGCACCGCATTGAAGGCACTCACCGCCGGTTGTGGCAGGCTCGACTGCACGTCCACCCGCGTCACTTCCAGGCCAATGCCCTGGCCGCTGGCGGTCAGTTGCGCCAGCCGCTGGTTGATGCTTTGCAACAGATCGCCCCGCAGCCGCTCACGGCGTTCGGCAGCCTGATTGTCCGTGCCCATCAACTCCGGACGCGCCACCAGGATGGTGTCCAGATCACGGGCGGCGGCCAGGGCCAGGGCGCTGCGGGTCACCAGGCGATCCAGGGCCGGCAGCACATGCTCGCCCTGCAGCACATAGGCGAAAGGGTCACTGACCTTGTAGAAGACCCGCACATCCAGTTGCACCACCCCGGCATCGCCGGTAAGCAGATAGCCTGAACCGGCCAGGGCGTCGTTCAAGGGGGTGGCCAGACTCGCCACCCGGTCCCCTTCCAGGGCAGCGTCGGAACGCAGCAAGCCTTCGACCCGGCGTTCCAGCACCCGGTCGGCGGCGGGCAACAGCACCACCTGTTCGAAGGGCTGCGGCCAGGCCAGGAGTAAACCGGCGTTCTGCACCCGCTGCAGCGCGCCAAAGTGCAACACAAGGGCCCGGTTCTGCGGATCGATCTGCCGCACATTGGATATCGCCCAGGCCACCGCCGCCAGCACCGTGACCACGTACAGCGCGATAAACGCCAGACGACCAGCCTGGATCCACGGGCTGCTCAGTTCATTTGTTCCACGTGGAACCTTGTTCATGGCTGCGATCCGGAGGCTTTGTTCGGCAGGCTCGGCGGGCCGTCCACCAGTACCCGGAACGGCGCGGCATCGGTGCGCAGGATCAGCTTGGTGCCCGGCGTCACCACGGTACCCAGGGTGTCCAGGGAGCGCAGCAGGTTGTACAGCTGGGGCGAGCTGGCGTAGGCGCGACCATAGATCTGCGCCGCTTCCACCCGCGACTGGGCTTCGATATCCGCGGCTTTCACCCTCGCATCGGCCTGGACAATCCGTGCATCGCGCTCGGCAGCGGAACGGATCTGCGCCGCCTCACGCTTGCCAATGGCGGTGCGCTCGGTGGCGATGGTTTCCCGCTCGGCGCGCATGCGATCCACCGTGGCAGTGAGGGTCACCGACGGCAGGGTCAGGCGCTCGATGCCCACCTGCACCACCTGCACGCCATATGTCGCCAGCAGTTGCTGATCGATCTGCTTGCGCAATTGCGCTTCAAAGTCAGCGATCCGCACCTGGCCGGCATCGGTGTTCACCAGATTGGCCAGATCGAAACTGCTGGCGGTGGTTTCCAGCGCGGAGCCGACGAAGGTGCGGATCTGCCGCGCCGCTTCATCGGGCTGGTTCTGCACGGCACGCATGAAGCGCTGCACGTTGTCCGGGTCGCCCTTTACCCGCCACGCCACATAGGCCTGGACGATGATGCGCAAACCGTCGCGGGTGCCCACATCCTGCAAACCGCTGGAGGTGGTGCGCAGACGCAGATCCACCGGAATCGCCGCTTCGAACGGCGCCGGCCAGCGCCAGCTCAGGCCCGGTTCCAGCAGCACCCGTGCCGGGTTGCCGAAACGGGTGATCACCGTGGCCTCGCCGGAGCGCACCTGCACCAGGCTCGCGGCGGCGACGGCGAACAGCACCAGCAGCAGCGCCCAGCTCATGCGCCGCCAGGGGAAGGGCCCGGCCTCGGCCGGCGCGCCGTGATGATGGTGGTGATGACCATGATGGTGATGATGGCCGTGCCCATGGTCATGAGCGGCGTGATCGTGGGAGTGGGCAGACTGGCTCAATGGACGGCTCCTGGCTGAGCGGCTTTGCCCCGCGCCATTGGGTCGGCGGGCGGGGTGAATGTACGCAGATCGAGGGTCGGCGCGCTGGCGCCCCCCAGACGATGATCGAGAATCAGCAATTTGGCCTGGCTCAGGCCCAGGCTCAGCTGGCTCAGGTATTGCTCCAGCACGAAGGCCTGCCCGGCGCTGGCGTAGGCCTGCTGCTCGGCGGCAAAGCGCAGGTCGGCGGCCTGGGCCGTGGCCTGCACTTCACGGGCATCGGCCCGGGCCTGGTCATTCGCCACACTGGCCTGCAATTGCGCCTGATTGGTTTGCTCGGCGGCCGAGCCCCGCTCCCGGGAGATCAGCGCCTGGGCAGCAATCTGCGCCGCTTGCACGCCGTGATAGGCATTGGCGGCACCGGCCGGTGGATGGATGGCCTCCACCACGGTGGCGAGGATTTCCACGCCGCTGTCCAGCTGGCTCAGGTCGGCCTGCACGGCCTTGCCGATGTCGTCCGCCAGCCCGGTGCGGTCCTCGCCCAACAGGCCGTCGAGGGTGCGCGAAGCGAAGTCGTGCACCAGCACCCGGCTGGCGGTGCTGCGGATCAAGGTCGGCACATCGCTGCTGTTGTAGGTCGCGGCCAGCGCCGCCCTGTCATCCAGGCCGATGCGGTAGACAAAGCGCACGTCCATGTTGACGATCTGAAAGCTCTGCTGCTGGCCGCTGCCACTGGCGATGACCTGGGATTTGTCATTCACGTGGCTGGCGTCCCACAGGCGGTTGGCAATTGCTGGCGCCGGGCCTTCGGCCGGGGTCAGCTGGACCGGCTGCGGGCTGTCGCCGACGCTGGTGGCCAACTCATGGACCACGCCGTTTTCCACCCTGATGACCCGGCCCAGCGGCCAGGGCAGCCCCACATGCAGGCCTGGGCCGAAGACTTGCACCGGCTTGCCAAAGCGCTCATAAATGCCGCGATCTTGCAGCGAAAGCTCATGAACGCCGGTCAACAGCCAAGCGATTGCCAGCACCACCGCCAGCACCGGCAACAGTGCCCGGCGCATGTAGGTAAACGCCCAGATCTGCCGCAGATCGATGCCGAACCGGTTGTGCAACTCATGCTGCAGACTGAGCAGCGGTTGCGGCGGCCAGCGCAGCATGTCGGCGATCACGCTGTGGGCCAGCAAGCGCGGTTCAAGCTGTTCACGTTGCGGACTGAACAGCGACAACAGCGCCCGCAGCAGCAACTCCCCCGCCACCAGCGCCGGCAGCAGCCCGGTCAGCACCGCCAGGCGCACCGGCCACAGCGCCGTGTCGCTGCTGAACAACAGGCACAGGGCACTGACCAGCAGGCACAGGATCGACACCCGCAACAGTTGCGCCAGGGCGCCGGCCTCCGGCCACTCCAGGGCCGGTTCCTGGGCCAGTTGGCGCTCCAGCACCAGCAGGGCGAAGGCCAGCAGCAGTGCCAGCACCGCGGCGACACTGGCACTCAGGCCCAGGGCCGTGGCGGGCAAGCTCAGGTTGAACACCTGCGACAGGCTATACAGGATCAGCAGCGACCAGCCGGCGAGCCACAAGGTCGGGGCGCCGATCTGCCGCAACAGGCGTCGCCAGCGCAGCGCCAGGGTCGCCGAGAAGCCGGTACGCGGCGGCTCCTCGGGCATCTGCGGCGCCGCCGGCGCAGGGTTGATCGCCTGCTCCCGCCAGCGACTGAGCCAACAGGCCGACTGCAAACCCGCCACCGCCACCAGCAAGGCGCAGGACAGGTTCACCAGCAGCGCCGGCCAGATCGTCTGCGCGGCGAACAGGTCGACGAACACCGCCGACACCAACCCCAGCACCGCCAGCCCGAGCAGGCCCGTGCCCCAACGCTGCAAGCGCCCGGCGTGAACCGCCGCCCGCTGAAACCGTGGCAAGGCGGCCACTTCGGCGCCCTGTGTCTGAAGATCGACTTGCATACCACCCCGCCGCTCTGGCCCGGCCCTGTGGATAAGTCCCGGGCCGAAAAAAGTTGAAACAATTCGTTACTGTATAACCCATCGGGTGAAATTTTTGTCGCACGCCATGCCTTTTCATCTATGGCGTGCGTCGAAGACACAACTGGCAGCCATTTGCCTGTGCAGAAACTTCTGATGTCAGCCCCCTGGCATTTGTGGCAATAATCCAGCCCTGCTCACCGCGTGCGACAAGGAACCGTCCCATCATGCTCTCGATTTACCAGCTCAAACCGCGCTTTCAGAACCTGCTGCGGCCGTTGGTGCAGCGCCTGTACGACAACGGCACCACGGCCAACCAGATCACTGTCCTGGCCGCCGTGATCTCACTCCTGGTCGGCACCGTCATCGCCCTGTTCGCCAGCCACGCCTGGCTCTTCGCCCTGATTCCGCTGTGGATGATCCTGCGCATGGCGCTCAATGCCATCGACGGCATGCTGGCCCGGGAGTTCGGCCAGCAGTCGCGCCTGGGCGCCTACCTCAACGAACTGTGCGACGTGGTCGCCGACAGCGCGCTGATCCTGCCCTTCGCCCTGCTCCCGGGTGTCAGCCTGCTACTGGTGCTGGCCGTGACCCTGCTGGCGCTGTTCAGCGAATACGCCGGGGTGCTCGGGCCGATGGTCGGCGCGTCACGGCGCTACGACGGCCCCATGGGCAAGAGCGACCGCGCCTTCATTCTTGGCGTGCTGGCCACCGGCATCGCCCTGGGCTGGCTCGGCGCCCTGTGGATCAACGGAGTGCTGGCACTGGTTGCCGCTTTGCTGGTCTACACCCTGATCAATCGGGTCCGCCAGGGCCTCAAAGAAGTTCAGCACAACGCTCCCTCTGCATAAGGAAATGGCAATGCGCGACGCTCAACACCAGACGTTCCGGACCCATGACGGCGTCGAACTGTTTTACCGCCACTGGCCGGCCACTGAAGTGGCCCCCGGCGAACCGCGGCAGGCGGTGATGCTGTTCCATCGCGGGCACGAACACTCCGGGCGCATTGCCCACTTGGTGGACGAGTTGAACCTGCCGCAGTTCGACTTCTTCGCCTGGGACGCCCGCGGCCACGGCCAATCCCCGGGTGCCCGCGGCGACAGCCCGAGCTTCGCCACCAGCGTGCGTGACGTGCAGACCTTCTGTGACCACCTGGGCAGCGCCCACGGCATCGATGAAGAACACATCGCCGTGGTGGCTCAGAGCGTCGGTGCGGTGATCGCCTCCACCTGGGTCCACGACTACGCGCCGCGCATCCGCTCCCTGGTGCTGGCCTCGCCGGCGTTCAAGGTCAAGCTCTACGTGCCCTTCGCCCGTCCCGGCCTGGCGCTGATGCGGCGTTTTCGCGGCAACTTCTTCGTCAACAGCTACGTCAAGGCGCGCTTCCTGAGCCACGACCCGGAACGGGTGCGCAGCTACGATGCCGACCCGCTGATCACCAAGGCGATCTCGGTCAACGTGCTGCTGGGCCTGTATGAAGCGGCCGACCGGGTGGTGGCCGACGCCCAGGCGATCCAGGTGCCGACCCAAGTGCTGATCTCCGGCTCGGACTTCGTGGTGCACCGCAAGCCCCAGGAGCAGTTCTTCGAACGCCTGGGCAGCCTGCACAAGGAAAAGCACATCCTCCCCGGCTTCTTCCACGACACCCTGGGGGAAAAGAACCGCGCGCCGGCCATGGCCAGCATCCGCCGCTTCATCCTGCAGAACTTCGCGCGCCCGCTGAACCGCCCTGCCCTGCTGGACGCCGACCGCCTGGGCGTTACCTGCGCCGAGTCCGAGGCCCTGGCCGCGCCGCTGCCGCACAACTCCCTGCGCGACCTGTACTGGCGCGCCACCCGCGCCAGCATGCGCCTGGGCAGCCAGCTGTCGGCGGGGGTCAAGCTGGGCTTCGACACCGGCTTCGACTCCGGCAGCACCCTGGACTACGTCTACCGCAACCAACCCACCGGGCATTCCGCCCTGGGCCGGCTGATCGACCAGAACTACCTGAACTCCATCGGCTGGCGCGGCATTCGCCAGCGCAAGCTGCACGTGGAGGAGCTGCTGCGCCTGGCCATGGAAAAGCTCCGTGAGCAGGACAGCGAAGTGCGCATCGTCGACATCGCCGCCGGCCACGGCCGCTACATCCTCGAAGCCCTGCAAGGGGTCAGCCCGCTGCCGGAATCGATCCTGCTGCGCGACTACAGCGACATCAACGTGCGCGACGGCAGCGCATTGATCCAGGAAAAGGGCCTGGGCGAGATCGCCCGCTTCGTCAAAGGCAACGCCTTCGATCGCGAGGACCTGGCGGCCCTCGATCCCAAGCCGACCCTGGCGGTGGTCTCCGGGCTCTATGAACTGTTCGCCGACAACCAGATGGTCGGCGGCTCCCTGGCCGGCCTGGCCAGCGCCGTGGAACCCGGCGGCTACCTGGTGTACACCGGTCAGCCGTGGCACCCGCAGCTGGAACTGATCGCCCGTGCCCTGACCAGCCACCGCGAGGGCCAGGCCTGGGTGATGCGCCGCCGTACCCAGGCGGAAATGGACCAGTTGGTGGAGGCCGCGGGCTTTCGCAAGATCACCATGCGCGTGGATGAATGGGGGATCTTCAGCGTGTCCCTGGCGCAACGGGTGCAATGATGAGCACGGGCGCCTTGCCGGCGCGGGAGCCGGGCCTGCTGAAACCGGCGGTGCTCTGGCTGCTGCTCTTGGCACCGCTGTTCTTCAGCACCTACGGCTTCGCCACCTGGGTCACGGCCCAGCGCGACGACGTCGGCAGCCTGGTCTTCGACTGGGAGCGGCACATGCCGTTCTGGGCCTGGACCATCGTGCCCTACTGGTCCATCGACCTGCTCTACGGCTTCTCCCTGCTGCTGCCGCGCAGCCGGGTGGAGCTCAAGCGCCACGCCCTGCGCCTGCTCACCGCGCAACTGATCGCGGTCAGTTGCTTCCTGCTCTGGCCGCTGCGCTTCACCTTCCCCCGGCCGGAGCTGGACGGGGTGTTCGGCTGGCTGTTCGAGGTGCTGGCCGGCTTCGACAAACCCTTCAACCAGGCACCGTCGCTGCACATCGCCCTGCTGGTGGTGCTGTGGGTCTGCTACGCCCGGCATAGCCAGGGCTTCTGGCGCTGGCTGGTGCATGGCTGGTTCGGCTTGATCGGGGTGTCGGTGCTGACCACTTATCAACACCACTTTGTCGATGTGCCCACCGGCGCCCTGGCCGGCTGGCTGTGCGTCTGGCTGTGGCCGCTGGATCGCCCCAGCCCGCTGTTCAGCGCACAACCGGCCCGCGACCCGCGGCGGCGCCAGCTGGCCTGGCGCTACGGCCTGGGTGCGGCGCTATTGGCGGTGGTCGCCTTCACCTGGGGCGGCACCGGGCTGTGGTTGATCTGGCCCGCCGTGGCGCTGTTGCTGGTGGCCCTGAACTACGCCCTGCTCGGCGCCGCAGGGTTCCAGAAGCGCCAGGACGGCAGGCTGAGTCCGGCCGCCCGCTGGCTGCTGGCGCCCTACCTGGCAGCGGCCTGGATCAACTCGCGGCTGTGGACAAAAAAACATCCACAGCCGGATCAGGTTGTGGATAACCTCTGGCTCGGCCGCCTGCCGACTCCGGCGGAGCTCAAGGACAGCCCCTTTGTCGCGGTGCTCGACCTGTGCGCGGAGCTGTCCCTGGACAGTCGCGGCTTGCAGGCCTACCAGAGCCTGCCGGTACTGGACCTGTGCGCCCTCAGCCCCGAGCAATGCCTGGCTGCGGCGCAAGCTGTTGAACGCCTGCGTCAGCAAGGCCCGCTGCTGGTGTGCTGCGCCCTGGGTTATTCGCGCAGCGCCACGGCGATTGCCGCCTGGCTGCTGCACAGTGGCCGCGCCGCCACGGTGGACGCGGCCGTGGTGCAGATCCAGCGGGCACGCCCGCAGATCGTCCTGCAAGCAGCCCAGCGGCAGGCGCTGGAAACCCTGATCAGTACCAAGAGACCGGCTCATGTCCAGTGAGATGCAGCTCTACAGCGTCGCCAGCCTGCTGCGCCGGGGCCGGGCCCTGGATCAGTTATCCACAGGCCTGACCCTGCTCGGTGCGCTCTATGGCCTGGGCCAGTACCTGCTGGCCAGCGTCACGCTGGGTGGGCTGATCCTCAGCCTGGCCCTGGTGCTGCTGGGGCTGGTGGAAAAGTACCTGGCGCTGCGCGTGGCCTTCGACGCCGACCTGTTTCAACGCGTGGCCGATAGCCCCGCGTCCCTCGAACACAGCACCCAGGCCCTGGATCAGGCCCTGGGCGCCCTCGGCCTGCAGCCTGTGGAAAAAGGCGGCCGGCCCTGGGACCAACGCAGCCGCGGAGCCCTTGGCCTGCTGCGCCGCCAGGCGTTGCTGCTGGCGGCACAAGTGCTGGTGCTGTTGAGCTTGATCCTGGCCAGCCCCTGGCTGACCTTCGCCGGATAAGGAATGCCCATGTTCGAACCCCTGGTTGCCAACCTCATCACCTCCGCCGCCCGCAGCATCACCGGGGCCCGCAGCCTGTGGCTCGGCTCCGCGCCGCAGCCGGTGCAGCGGATCTACTTCGCCAACCACAGCAGCCACGGTGACTTCGTGCTGCTCTGGGCCTCGCTGCCGCCGGCCCTGCGCAAGCTGACCCGGCCCGTGGCCGGTGCCGACTACTGGCAGAAAAGCCCCCTGCGCCGCTACATCATCAACCGGGTGTTCAACGGCGTGCTGATCGACCGCGAGCGCAAGGAGGCTGTGGATAACAACCCCATGCAGCCGATGCTCGATGCCCTGGACCAGGGTGACTCGCTGATCATCTTTCCGGAGGGCACGCGCAACCTGGAAGACGGCCTGCTGCCGTTCAAGAGCGGGATCTACCACCTGGCCAAACGTTATCCACAGGTGGAGGTGATTCCGGTGTGGATCGCCAACCTCAACCGGGTCATGCCCAAGGGCCGCTTCCTGCCCCTGCCCCTGCTGTGCACCACCAGCTTCGGTGCGCCGCTGAGCCTGGAAGAAGACGAAACCAAGGAACACTTCCTCGAACGCAGCCGCGCCGCGCTGCTGGCCCTGGCTCCGGAGCACAGCTGACATGGATAAGCAGACCCTGATGTTGTTCGGCGGCATTGGCGCCATTCTGGTGCTGGCCTCGCTGATCGGTTTCATCCTCCAGTGGCGCACCCGCGGCACGCCCAACCCGGTGATCGACAACCTCAACGCGCGGATCAACGCCTGGTGGGTGATGGTGCTGGTGATCGGCATCGCCTTCTGGCTCGGCACCGCAGCGGTGATCCTGCTGTTCTACGCGGTGTCGTTCTACGCCCTGCGCGAGTTCCTCACCCTGACCCCGACCCGGCGCAGCGATTACCCGGCCCTGGTGGCGGCCTTCTATCTGGCCCTGCCCCTGCAGTACCTGCTGATCTACTCCGACTGGTACGGATTGTTCTCGATCTTCATCCCGGTCTACGTGTTCCTGCTGCTGCCGATCCTGGCGTCCCTGGGCGGTGACAGCACGCACTTCCTGGAACGCGCCTCCAAGGTCCAGTGGGGCCTGATGATCGCGGTGTTCTGCGTGTCCTTCGTGCCGGCCCTGCTGACCCTGGACATCGCCGGCTACGAGGGCCGCAACCTGCTGCTGATCGCCTATCTGGTGATCGTGGTGCAGCTCTCGGATGTGCTGCAGTACGTCTGTGGAAAACTCTTCGGCAAGCGCAAGATCGCCCCCAACCTGTCGCCGTCCAAGACCGTCGAGGGCTTTGTCGGTGGCATCCTGCTGGCGTCCTTGATCGGCGGCGCGCTGTTCTGGATCACCCCGTTCAATGTCTGGCAGTCGTTCCTCATCGCCCTGCTGATCAACCTGCTGGGCTTTGCCGGCGGCATCGTCATGTCGGCGATCAAGCGCGACCGCGGGGTCAAGGACTGGGGCCACATGATCGAAGGCCACGGCGGCATGCTCGATCGCCTGGATTCGGTGTGCTTCGCCGCGCCGATCTTCTTCCACCTGGTGCGCTACTGGTGGACCTGAGCCCCTGTGGCGAGCGAGCTTGCTCGCGCTGGGCTGCAACGCGGCCCCAGGCCCGGCCAACGCAAAGCACCTGACACCCCGCGTAGCCAGATTCTGCGGCCGCTGCGCGACCGAGCGGGAGCAAGCTCCCTCGCCACAGTAGCTTGAGCGCTGCCCCGGCTGGCCAGGATCATCAGCCGGGCAAGTGCCCCAATGGCAAGGGCCCCGGGGTTTTCACCGTGTGAATGGCGAAGTTGTTGCGGATGTCGCTGACCCCGGGGATCTTCAGCAGGCAGCCGGTGAGAAACCGGTCGTAACCGCGCAGGTCCGGGACCACCACCTGCAGCAGGAAGTCCGACTCGCCGGACACCAGGAACGCCGAGATCACCTCCGGCAACTGCAACACCGCCTGGCGGAACGCTTCGGCCTCGGCGTCGTTGTGCCGCTCCACCTTGACCCCGACGAACACCGTCAGCCCCAGCCCCACTTCGTCGCGGTCCAGGGTCGCCTGATAACCGCGGATCACCCCGGCCTCTTCCAGCATGCGCACCCGGCGCAGGCAGGGTGACGGCGACAGGCCGATCTCCTCGGCCAGTTGCACGTTGCTCAGGCGGCCATCGCGCTGCAGCGCGGCGAGAATCTTGCGGTCGTAGGCGTCGAGTTTCATGTTTGGCATATCCGGATGGTCATCGCAGTAAAAGCTGGAAGGTTATGCCAATTTTCGCCGTTTTGCTGGCGGATTACGCAAGCACCTGCCGACCCCTGTGGCCCTAAACTGGGCGCACCGACTCGACAACGAATGGGGTGCAAGGTGGCGCAATTGTGGATGTATTTCCTGGCTCTGGCGGTGGTCTACCTGCTGCCCGGTCCCGACATGATCCTGCTGCTGCAGACCGGTGCCCGCCAGGGCAAGGCCCAGGCGCTGGCCACGGCCCTGGGGCTGGCGATCTCCCGCGGCTGCCACGTGGCCCTGGCCGCCCTGGGCCTGGCGGCGCTGTTCAAGGCCGCGCCCTGGACCTTCGACGTGGTACGCCTGGCGGGCGCCGCCTACCTGCTGTGGATCGGCATCCAGTGCCTGCGCGCCAACCTGCTGCCCAATCTCGACAGCGCCGGCGCGGCAGCCACGCCCCTGCGCTGGCGCCAGGCGATCCAGCGCGGCCTGCTGACCAACCTGCTGAACCCCAAGGCACTGTTGTTCTGCTCGGTGCTGTTGCCGCAGTTCATCGATCCCCAGGCCGGGGCGGTGGTCCCGCAGTTCGTCACCCTGGGGGTGCTGCTGGTAGCGGTGGGCGGTTTGTTCGACTGCTGCTACGCCCTGGCCGGTGCCGGGCTGGGCCGCTGGATGCAGCGCAGCCCTTCGGCCCAGCGCGTGCAGCAATGGCTGTTCGGCAGCCTGCTGATCGGCTTTGCCTTGCGCCTGACCTTCGTCCAGCAGGCCTGACGGCTCTGTAGCCGCTGCTGAGCCTCGGCGAAGCTGCGCGAAGGTCCGCAGGACCTTGCCCGGCGATCCCTAGACACAATGTGCGCCCCAGAGATCGCCGCGACCGCTGCGTCGGAGTGCCGCCCAGCTCGTACGCAGCCTGCGGCAGCGGCTACAAAAAGCCGACCGGCACGGCTCTGTAGCCGCTGCTGAGCCTCGGCGAAGCTGCGCGAAGGTCCGCAGGACCTTGCCTGGCGATCCCTCGACACAATGTGCGCCCCAGAGATCGCCGCGACCGCTGCGTCGGAGTGCCGTCCAGCTCGTACGCCGCCTGCGGCAGCGGCTACAGGCGGGGCACGCCTTTATGTCGCCTTGTGCGAGGACACCGCGCGGCGGCGTCGGAACAGGTAGGCCGCCCCCAACAGCAGCACGCCGGCACCGGCGCCGGCAACCAGCCTGTGCTCGGCCACCGCGGAACGGGATGCGTCCAGCCACTGGGTCAGGTAGCGCTTGTTGGCGCTGCCGAAATCCGGCTCCTGGCAGTTCATGCCGAAATTGCCGGCCCATTCCACATAGGGTCCGTTTTCCACGTAGCGCCGGTAGTAGTCGATCTCGACATCGCTGCCGCGGGTCCAGCGCGCCGCCTTGCACAGCACCGCGGCATAGGCCTGGCTGGTGTGAGGCAGGAAATCCGCCGCCCGGTTGCCCAGTTCCCCGGCCACGTAGCGGTAGTGGTAGCGCACGTCGGGCTCGGCGGTGGTGGCTTGCTGGCGCTGCACTTCATCGGCGCTGACAAAGGGCCCGGCCTGCACCGGCGGGATCTCCAGGCTGTAGCTGCCCCAGAGGCTGTGAAAATCCGGGCCCATTTCGTACCCCAGGATCTCCATCCCCGAGGCCCGGGCCAGCTTGCCGGCCTGGTAATAGGCCTCGGCCCGGCGCGTGGGCAGCCAGGCCGACTCGGCACGGCGTCGATACTCGCCGTAGGCCTTGGCGATGGCCTGGCGTTCCGGGCTGTCGAAATAGCCCCAGCCTTCTTCGTAACGTCCTTCACGCAACAGGCGTCGGCCAAGCAGTTCGCGTATCTGGGCGGCAATCGGCAGGGTTTCGTAATAGGCATCCGGCTGCTTGGGAGTCGGCGCTGGCGCCGGAACCCGGGCATCGACGAACTGCTTGAGTTCATCCAGGGTCAGCACCCGCTCCGCCACCGTGGCCGCGTCGTGCCAGTAGATGTCGCCGCTGCGGTAGAGCAGCTCGAAGGCTTGCACGTAGTCGCCCCGATCCAGGGCCAGCACGGCGCTTTCGCCTTCGACCCGGCACCCGGGCTTGAGGTCTTCGTAATTGCCGTCGTAATCGCCGCGAAAGCCCCAGCTCTCGTCGCGGGGGAAGGCCGCGGCGGCCTTGGCGTAAGCCGCGGCGGCAGCCACCTTGTCGCCATCACGCAGGGCCATCTTGGCCCGCAGCCACCAGGCCAGGCCGCCGTCGCCGGCCTGTTCCAGCAACTGCCGGGTGGTGGCGAAATCGCCATTCTGATAATTCAGCGCCGCCAGCCGGTCGGCATTGTCGAAGCTGCCGGCGGTGCCCTGGCTCAGCAGCTTGATCAGTTTCATCTCCGACTCCGGCCGCTCGCCGAACGACCAGCCCTGATGGGAGATCAACGAAGCGGTGAGCAAGCGGGCTACGGAAGGATGCTTGAGCTGCTCCAGCAATTGCGCGTCCGGCAGGCCGCTCAGTTCGCCCACCACCTGTTTCAGGGAGCTGTAGCCGACCTCCGAACCCAACTGGTTCTGCACGGCATACAAGTCGATGGCCTGGCTCCAGTCGTTCTGATCCTTGAGGAGGCGGGCCTCCTCCCCCAGGCTGGCGACGCCCAGGCTCAGGGGGTCGCTGAAGGCGTCGATACTCAGCTGCCGGGTCTGGGCGAAGGCCTGGCGCGCCGACTGGCGCATGTCGCGCCGGCCCTGATCGTCCAGTTCGTTGGCTTGCTCGCTGATAAAGGACAGGGCCCGCCCCAGGGAATAGGCGGCCCAGGTACTGCGCAGGGCGCGCTGCTCGGCGGGCAGCGCCAGCACCTTGCGGAAATACTCCGCCGCCAGCTCATGATCCCCGGCGCTGAAGGCCACGGCGCCAGCGGTGTAGAGCTTGATCTCCAGCGGCAAGCCGGCCCCTTGTTGCTCCGCCACCCGTGCGTCATTGAGCTTGCGCAGCTGGGCCACCAGGGTTTGCTGAGCCTGATCCAGCCCTTGCCGTTCGGCCCAGTTGCGCTCTTGCACCGCGTAGCTCTCAGGCAGGCTGTAATCGACACTGAAGCCGTTGTTGGCGACCGGCATGAGCCCGACGATGGGCTGACCCAGGCGGCTGATCTCGAACTGGAAACTGCCTTCGGGCAGCTGCGCCAGCGTCTGTGGACGGTCGTCCAGCAGGCGCATGGGGAAAGTCGGCCCGCAGGCCAGGGCCGGAGCCAGGGGCAGGCACAGGCTCAGGCACAGCAGGTGACGGGATCTAGGGACGAACATGCGCAGCTCCTTGGTCAATTTTTGTACAGCGGGCCCAGCCCACGGCGCGGCTGGCGCCTGCGGCCAGACGGCCGCTGCGTTGCCGGGTCAACAGCAGCTGGCCGTCGCGCAGCTGTGCGGAATAGCCGCCCAGCCCGTCGAATCCGTCGCATTGGGCAACGGCCAGGGTCAGTTGTTCAGGCAGCGGCCGGTCGAGGTTGCCCGCGTTGCTCAAGCGGATGTCGAACAGGCCGCCCTGTTGTTCCTCCAGGCGGATACCCAGCTCAGCGCTCAGGGCATCGCCCCGGGCCACCGCCCGCAGGGTTTCCAGGCTCCAGGCCCGCACATCGCCCTTGAGCGGCAGGCGAAACCAGATCAGACCGGCCAGATGGGGCGGCGGATCGGCACGCAGGGCGCGGCCCAGCTGGCTCAGTTGCTCGGGGTCGGCCATCAGTTCCTGACGCTCTCCAGCCCGCCGCAGCGGCGCCTCGCTTTCCACCAGGGGCGCGCCTTCGGCCCCGGGGAGCAACGCGACACCGTAGGCGGGCAAGGCCAGATAGAAGGGTTTGGCGCTGATCCGCGCCCAACGCCGGGCCCATTGCTCGGCTTGCCGTGGATCGAACAGGCCGCGCCGTGGATCGCTCACGGCGTGCACCTGCAGCACGCTGCTGTCGACCTTGGCCAGCAGGCCCGGCAACTCGCGACTGTCGAGCCAGGCCGGCAAGGCGGTGATGCTCAGGGGCAGTTGGCTCGGCAGTACAGCCCGCAAGCGCTCAAGCAGCTTGGCGTAGGCAGGCAATCGCGCGCTGCCGGCATCGTGGTCGATCTCGACCCCGGCCGGAGTCAGGCCCTGCTCCTGCCAGTCCACCAGCAGTTGCTGGACCTGACGGATGATCTCGTCCTGGTCCAGGGACGGCAGTTGACCGTCGAGACGCACCACCGCGATCAACGGCCGCCCATCCTCCTTGAGCAAGGCGGCGTCGATCCGGGCACGGCTCCAGCCGGCCTGTGGAAAAGCCTGCAGGGCCAGGACCCGGACTGTGGAAAAGTCGGCCCGCGAGCCTGCCAGGGCGTCGGCGTGGGCCGGGGTCCACTGGCGTTGCCAGATGTAGAGTTGCTGGTCCAGCGCCGGCTGAGGGTCATTGCCGCAGGCGTTGAGCAGCAAGGCACTGAGCCACAGGGCAAAGAAACGGAGAACGGCCCGGGGGAGCATGAATCGTTGATTCCCTTTAACGCGAAAAAGACCCTGGAGTGCCGGGTGCGAGGCCAATGCCCGGCCTTGAGATCGCGCCAGCCTACGCAGGGCCGGGGCCGGCGGCAATCGCTGGCGAGGAGTTTTTTTTGCCCTGCTACAGGTCGAGGATCAACGGCGCGGCGTCGTTATCCACAGCCGCCGGAACGGCGCAGCAAATCAGCACCTGACCGGGTTCGGGCTTGTACGCCGGCACCTGTGGATAACTGACCAGGCCGCTGATCAGCCGGGTCTGGCAGGTGCCACAGGAACCGCCACGGCAACTGAACTCCGGGTGCAGGCCGGCGCTTTCCGCCAGTTGCAGCAGGCTGCCGCTGGCGGGCTGCCAGCTCAGCGCTCTGGCCGCCTGCTGGAAACGCACCGGCACAGCGGCGGTGGCCGCCGGCGGCTGGTCGAAGGCCGGCGCCAGGGGATCGGGCCGGCGGCGCAGGGTCGAGGGGCCGAAGGTTTCGGCGTGGATCTGCTCATCGTTGATGTCCAGGTCCCGCAGGCTGTCGTACAGATCCTGAGTAAAGGCGCCGGGACCGCAGAGCACGAAGTCGGCACTGTCGACGTCCAGATCCGGCTGTGCCAGTAGCCGTTGAACGTGCAGGCGGCCAACCAGATCGAAGTCGACGCCCGGCCGTGCCTGCGCTTCCGGCTGGCTGAGCAGGCGCAGCACCCGCAACGCTCCCCCGGCCTGCGCTTGCAGGGCTTGCAGCTCGGCGGCAAAGGGTTGCTCGGCGAGACTGCGCGAACTCTGGATCAGCCAGCAAGGCCGGCTGCGGCGAGTGCGCAGGCCCTGGTACACCACCTCCCGCAGCATCGATAGTAAGGGAGTGATACCAACCCCGGCCGCCAGCAGCACCAGCGGCCGCGTTGCCAGCGGATCGGCGCTGAAGCGGCCCTGGGGCGACCGCGCCTCCAGCAGATCGCCCACCTTGAGCTGGCGGTGCATATGGCTGGAGAAGCGCCCTTCACGCTTGACGCTGATCCGCAGGAAAGCGTCGGAAGGCGCACTGGACAGGCTGTAGGTACGGATCAGCGGCTGGCCGTCGATCGTCAACCGCAACGGCAGGTGCTGGCCCGCCAGGAAGCCCGGCGCTCCGGCAGTGTCGGCCGGCTCCAGGTAGAACGAACGGATGCTGCGGCTTTCGTCCTCGATGCGCGTCACCCGCAGGGGTCGCCATTGCTGACCCAGGGCCGCCGCCCGCAGCCGGGCCTCGGCCTGGGGCCAATTGCCGGTCAGCAGGCTGTTGGGGGAGAAGGCCTGCAGCTCGCCGCGCAGGGACAGGGCGCCCGGTCGGCGGATCATCTGTTCCGGGTAAAAACGCCACACCCGTTCGGCGCCCTGAAAGGCGGCGATCAGCGGCCCGTCGAGAATCAGCTCGGTGCGCCCGCTGAGCTGCAACAGCTCGCCGCTGCGAAAATCGATGAACAACAAGCCCGCCCGCGGATTGAGCAGCAGGTTGCCCAGGGTGTTGAAGTGCAGGTTGCCGGCAAAGTCGGGAATGGTCAGGCAGTTGCCCTCGACCCGGACAAACCCCGCCTGCCCGCCACGGTGCGACACGTCCACCGAGCGCTGGCCATCCAGGTCGACGTAGCTGGCCACGAAGAAGGTGTCGGCAGCGGCGATCAGTGCCCGGGCCGCCGGGTCCAGGTCCTGGCGACGCTGGGCCGGGCGGCTGGCGGGGTCGCTCAGGGCCACCTGCTGCAGCTCGCGCAGCTGGATGTACTGCGGGCAATTGCCGAAGGACTGCTCCACGTTCACGCTGAAACCGTCGCGGTCCAGGTTGCCGATCCGGCCATTGAGACGGTTGCGCCGCCGGGTATGCAGCTCGATCCCCAGCAAGCCCACCGCCGCCCCCTCGCTCAAGACCAGCGGATCGTCGGCGGCGGGCAGGCTGTCCAGGCGCAACAGATCGGCCTGGGGCGCCTGAGCGAAGCCGGGTGGACCTTCCAGCACGCTCGCCCAGGGATGGCCCTGGTCATCCACCGCCCCCACCAGGATGAACGGCAGTTGCTGGTAGAACTGCCGGTGCTGGTCGGGCATTGCCGGACGGATGACCTTGGCGCCGAAGGCTTGCATGCGCTCGGCCACCCCGGTCAGGGTCTGAAGCTGCCGTTCGCCGGCATGCCAGGGTGATTGGGTGTTCATGGGCAAGCCTCCGCCGGATCCGCCGTCAGGCGCTTTTCAAACCCGCCGCAGTGGACGGCATGGGGACAAAACCGGGCAGCGCCTCGATCCGCGCCAGCCAGGCCCGTACATGGGGGTAAGGCTCCAGTGACACGTTGCCTTCCGGGGCGTGGGCGATGTAGCTGTAGCCCGCGACATCGGCAATGGTTGCCTCCTGTCCAACCAGGAAGGGCCGGCTCGCCAGCTCCTGGTCCATGATCTTGAGCAGGGCATGGGCCCGGGCGATGACTTCCTCGGCATTGAACGAGGCGCCAAACACCGTGATCAGCCGCGCCGCCGCCGGTCCAAAGGCGATCTGCCCCGCCGCCACCGACAGCCAGCGCTGCACCTGGGCCGCGCCCACGGGGTCGCTGGGCAACCAGCGGCCCTGGCCATAACGCTGGGCCAGATACACCAGGATGGCGTTGGAATCGGCCAGCACCACGCCCTGATCATCGATCACCGGCACCTGGCCAAAGACGTTGAGGGCGAGGAAGTCCGCCTGCTTATGAGCGCCCTTGGCCAGGTCGACAAAGATGGTTTCGCTGGGCAGGTTCAACAGGGACAGCATCAGTTCGACCCGATGGGCATGCCCGGAACGGGGAAAGTTGTAGAACTTGATAGGTGGCTGAGACATGGTCGACTCCGCTAACGAGGCGCGGTCGAAGTGCCGCGCTGGGAGCCCTATCTTGATCCCCGGAGAAAAACAACAGAATCACCAGGAATCGCAATCCATCATTTCATCCAGCGCAATAAAGCCGATCAGGGATTGAGCGAGGGGTGTTGCCGCAGGGTCTGCACGGCGAAGTCGACAAAGCTGCGCACCCGCGCCGGCGCCTTGCGCCCGCCCTGGTACACCACGTGAATCGGCAAGGGCGCCAGCTCGAAGGCCTCGAGTACGATTTCCAACTGCCCCGCCGCCACCTTGTCGGCGACCTGATAGGACAGCACCCGGGTCAGCCCCAAGCCCAGGCAGGCGGCACTGATGGCCGCCTGATTGGCGCTGACCAGCAACCGCGGTTCGGGGCGCACGCTCAGTACCCGGCCGTTGTCATTGAACTGCCAGTTGCGCGTCTGACCAATGGACGAGGGCGCGATCACCGGTGCCTGGCGCAGCTCATCGGGGTGTTGCGGACGCCCATGGGCCGCCAGGAACTGCGGCGCGGCGCACACCACCCGGCGCACCTCGCCGACACGGACACTGTGCTGACCGCTGTCGGCCAGCTCGCCGATGCGCACCGCCACATCGATGCCCTCCTCCACCATGTTCGCCACCCGGTCCAGCAGCAGGGCGTTGACGCTCACCTGTGGATAACGTTGCAGGTAGCGCACCAGCAAAGGCGTGACGAACAGATCGCCGAACAGCACCGGCGCCGTCAGGGTCAACTGGCCCCGGGGCTGGGCATGGACGCCGGCGGCCGAGGCCTCGGCATCCTGGACCTCGGCCAGAATGCGTCGGCAATCCTCCAGGTAGCGTTGCCCGGCATCGCTCAGGTGCACACGGCGGGTGGTGCGCAGCAACAGCTGAGTGCCGATGCGCTGCTCAAGCGCGGCAACGGCCCGGGTCACGCTGGCGGCCGACAAGTTCAGGCGCCGGGCCGCAGCGGCGAAACCCTGCTCCTGAGCGACGCACACGAATACCTGCATTTCCTGGAACCTGTCCATGCCCCACCTCAGCTGCCGGCGCCTGCCCGGTGGGCGCCGCGAGCCCGCAGCATAATCCAGGGCCCGGGCTTCAGGGGATACACCAGGTGCCAACATCGTGCCTATCGAATCCCGGGCACGGGTTGTTCTTGGCAATCAGCCGGTAAGGCTGATCTTCGGTGTAAGAAAAATAGAAGTAGTAGTGCCGATCTTCCCCGTACAGCCAATAGGAAGAAGAGCCCTGGTTGATCCGTGTTGGCTCGAAGGTCCAGATGGACGATTCGGCGGGAATGAAGTTGGCCCTATCCATCAACAGCAAGAGGCTGTTGGACAGCACTGGGGTCAGGGCTCCCAGCATCAGGACAGCCAGCATCAGCAGGAGCATCCATCCATGAATCAGGCGAAGTTTCATTGGTTTTCCATTAGCGGGATAAAAATCCAGGCCTGCGCACAGGTTGGGATTCCTCGGGCCGTCCACTGACATTCGCCGCGGACTCGGAGCATGCAAAACTGTCGCACAAAAATAACCTTGCGCGTGAAGCTCCCGCCCTCCTTCGCTGCAGACTGCCTTTTTGGGCCTTGCCCCTTCCCTGGCGACTCTTTGATAATCCGCGCCCCGGGCCAACCACTGGCCCCAGGGAAGATGCTTGTCGTATCGGAGGCTCAATCTCAGCATGGATGTACAGGCCGCGGCACGTTTGGGCGACGAAATCGCTCATGGATTCGGAGTTGCAGCCATGCTCGCCGGTGCGGTGGCAGGCGCTCTCATTGGCGCGGCCATCATCGCCGCGACCGCGGCAACGGGTGGCCTGGCGGCTGTGGTCCTGGCGGGTTCGGTCGCCGCCGGTGGCCTGTCGATGTTCCAGTTGGTGAAGGGACTGTCGACCATTTTCGATCTGCCCGAACCCGCCACCGGTGAACTCATAAGGGGCAGTCCCAACGTCTTAGTCAATCTGCGCAATGCCATGCGGGCCGGCGAAGACGTGTCCAGTTCCTGCAGCGGCTTTCCCGTCGCGCATCCGCCATGGCCCTTCCCGGTCACCATCGCCGAAGGCAGCGCCACGGTGTACATCAACGGCAAGCCGGCGGCGCGACTGAGCAGCAAGATGACTTGCGGTGCGCATATCAAGTCCGGCAGCCATAACACCTTCATCGGCGGTCCGACGCTGCAGGTGGAGTTCGTGCTGGATATCGAGGGCTGGCTGCACACCGGCCTTGAGGCGCTGGGCCTGGTCGCCGCCGCCGGTGCACTGGTGCTGGCCGCCATGGCCGGCCTGGCGGCCCTGCTGACCACAGTGGCGGTGGGCGCCGCGATCTATGGCGGCATGGAATTGCTTGGGCAGCTCGGCGACCGGCTCGGCCCGGGCTACCGTGACCTGCTGCAAGGCATGGCCGGCCTGGCGCTGCTCGGCGCCGGGCCGAAAATGGCCAAGGTAAGCGCCGAACGCAATGCGGCGCGACTGGCCAACCAGTCGCAAGTGCTAGAGGTGCGAACGGCCGCGCAGGTCAACGAGGCGATGATCGCCGAGGGCAACTTGCCGGCGTGGTTGGAAGGCACCCAGGTCAAGACCGAGATAGTGCCGCCGGGACGGCAATACCAGATGGTTGTCGCCAAAGGCCAGGCCGAGGCCATCATGCAGGGCAAGCCGGCCTTCGGTGGCTTCGCCGCTCCGGAGCCGATTCCCAGCCAGGCCTATGCGCGGGATAAACTGGTGATCCTCGATCGGTTCAAGACAGATGTGTCCCATGTGATCACCGTCGAAACCACGGCACCGCAAAAGATTCACAGTGGCCTCACCGGTCCGCTGGAGAACTACAAGGGCGGCGTGCAGCAGGTGGAGTTCGTCGGTGACAGGAATCTGAAAATTGTCGGCACGCCTAGTTTGCTGCCTGTGGAGTGAAAGTTGTGATTAGTGATTTCGAGCGAATCCGCGAAGACGGCAAAGTCATCGACGAACACATGACAGTGGACCAGATGATCGCTCTGGGCTGGGGTCCCTGCCGAGTCGTCGAAGCTTGCTGGCGCTGGCAGGATCAGCCCCTGAGCGTGGTCAACAGCCGCGGCCTGCTGGCGATCGTGGTGCCGGATCGGCAGCACCTCGCCATCCTGTGGAACGATGATGACTCCGGGGTGGCGGCGACGCTTTACGTGGTTTCCGGCGACCGCCAGCAACAGATCAGAATTGCCGACCAGTTGCTGATCAATGGCCAGCTCGAGGCAGGTGTCTACAGCTGGTTCGAACAGTTTGCGCACGATTCGCCCAGCATCTTTACCTGCATGTTCAGCCGTCAGCGTGACCAGGCGATGTTCAGGGTGGATATCGACGCATCGACTGGCGACATTGTTTCGGTACAGCATTCGCGCTGAAGGCCATGCCGTCCGCCAGCCAGGCTGCCGGACACGACAAGCGCAGCCGGAAGGTCAAGGCGCATGGCAAAAGGGGAGCCTGGACAGGCTCCCCTTTTTGTTTGCAGTTGCGGTTATCCAAAGCCAGGCACTGCCCGACTGTGGATAACTCACTCCACGGTGACTGACTTGGCCAGGTTACGCGGCTGGTCGACGTCGGTGCCCTTGAGTACGGCAACGTAGTAGGACAGCAGCTGCAGCGGGATGGTGTAGAGGATCGGCGAAAGGATGTCGTGGATGTGCGGCATCTGGATCACGTGGGTGCCTTCGCCATTGGTCATGCCGGCTTGTTCGTCGGCAAACACGATCAGCTCGCCGCCACGGGCACGCACTTCCTGCAGGTTGGATTTGAGTTTCTCCAACAGCTCGTTGTTCGGCGCCACGGTGACCACCGGCATGTCGTTATCCACAAGGGCCAGCGGGCCGTGCTTGAGCTCACCGGCCGGGTAGGCTTCGGCGTGGATGTAGGAAATCTCCTTGAGCTTGAGCGAGCCTTCCATCGCCACCGGGTACTGGGCGCCACGGCCGAGGAACAGGGTGTGGTGCTTGTCGGCGAACAGCTCGGCGGTCTTCTCCACCACGCCGTCCATGGCCAGGGCTTCGCCCAGGCGGATCGGCAGGCGGCGCAGCTCTTCCACCAGTTCGGCTTCGACGCCGGCGGCCAGGGTGCCACGGACCTGGCCCAGGGACAGGGTCAGCAGCAACAGGCCCACCAGCTGGGTGGTGAAGGCCTTGGTCGAAGCCACGCCGATCTCGCGCCCGGCCTGGGTCAGCAGGGTCAGGTCGGATTCGCGCACCAGGGAGCTGATGCCGACGTTGCAGATCGCCAGGCTGGCGAGGAAGCCCAGCTCCTTGGCGTTGCGCAGGGCCGCCAGGGTGTCGGCGGTTTCGCCGGACTGGGAGATGGTCACAAACAGGGTGTCAGGCTGCACCACCACCTTGCGGTAACGGAACTCGCTGGCCACTTCCACCTGGCACGGAATGCCGGCCAGTTCTTCCAGCCAGTAACGGGCCACCATGCCGGCGTGGTAGCTGGTGCCACAGGCGACGATCTGCACATTGCGCACCTTGGCGAACAGCTCGGCGGCTTGCGGACCGAAGGCCTGGACCAGCACCTGATTGGCGCTCAGGCGGCCTTCCAGGGTGCGTTGCACCACGGATGGCTGCTCGTGGATTTCCTTGAGCATGAAGTGGCGGAACTCGCCCTTCTCCGCCGCTTCGGCACCGTCACGGTACTGCACCGCTTCGCGCTCGACGGCCTGGCCCTCGATGTCCCAGATCTGCACGCTGTCACGACGGATCTCGGCGATGTCGCCTTCTTCCAGGTACATGAAGCGGTCGGTGACCTGGCGCAGGGCCAGTTGGTCGGAGGCGAGGAAGTTTTCCCCCAGGCCCAGGCCGATCACCAGCGGGCTGCCGCTGCGGGCAGCGACCAGGCGATCCGGCTGGCTGGCGCTGATCACTGCCAGGCCGTAGGCGCCATGCAGTTCCTTGACCGTGGCCTTGAGGGCAGTGGTGAGATCGCCCAGGTCCTTGAGCTTGTGGTCCAGCAGGTGGGCGATGACTTCGGTGTCAGTGTCCGAGGTGAACGTGTAGCCCAGGGCACTGAGCTGCGCGCGCAGGGCTTCGTGGTTCTCGATGATGCCGTTGTGCACGATCGCCAGGTCGCCGGAGAAATGCGGGTGGGCATTACGCTCGCACGGCGCGCCATGGGTGGCCCAGCGGGTGTGGGCGATGCCCAGGCGGCCCACCAGCGGCTCGCTGGCCAGGGCCTGTTCCAGTTCGCTGACCTTGCCCGGACGGCGCAGGCGCTCGAGCTTGCCGGCGTTGGTGTAGACCGCGACACCGGCGCTGTCGTAGCCGCGGTATTCGAGGCGCTTGAGGCCTTCCAGCAAAATGGCGGTGATATTGCGTTCAGCAACGGCGCCAACAATTCCACACATGGTTTTTCTCCTAGCTGACAGCCGCGCAAATCAGAGTTATGCCGCGGGCCTGGATTTGGTCGCGGACCTCTAAGGGCAGGCGATCATCGGTAATTAGGGTATGGACGCTGCTCCATGGCAGTTCCAGATTGGGAATCTTGCGGCCGATCTTGTCGGATTCGACCATCACCACCACTTCACGAGCCACTTCGGCCATGACCCGGCTCAACCCCAGCAGTTCGTTGAAGGTCGTAGTGCCGCGGGCCAGGTCGATGCCATCGGCACCGATAAACAGCTGGTCGAAGTCGTATGAGCGTAGAACCTGTTCGGCCACCTGGCCCTGGAACGACTCGGAATGGGGGTCCCAGGTACCGCCGGTCATCAGCAGCACCGGCTCGTGCTCCAGCTCGCTCAGGGCGTTGGCCACATTCAGCGAGTTGGTCATCACCACCAGGCCCGGCTGCAGGCCCAGTTCGGGGATCATCGCGGCGGTGGTGCTGCCGCTGTCGATGATGATCCGCGCGTGTTCGCGGATGCGCTGCACTGCGGCGCGCGCGATGGCCTGCTTGTAGAGAGACACCGGTTGGCCGAGGTCGCTGACCAACTCCTGGGGCATGGTGATGGCGCCACCGTAGCGACGCAGCAGCAAGCCATTGCTTTCCAGGGCGGCCAGATCCTTTCGAATCGTAACTTCTGAGGTTTCGAAACGCTTGGCCAAGGCATCAACACTCACTTCGCCCTGTTCGTTGAGCAAGGCGAGGATGTTGTGGCGGCGTTGGGGTGTGTTGCGTTTCGACATGGCGACTTAAGTTTCGATTCGAAAGATAACAGGCGCAATAGAAACCTATGATCGAAACTTCGTCAAGCGGAGGAAGTGAAAAAATCGCAGTTGTCGGGTGGGAAGTTATCCACATTCAGCCAGCTCCTACCGCTGAGCGTAGGAGCCGGCCGACCGGCGAACAGGTCCGCCGCGGTTGTGGATAACCTCAGTCCTTCTTGATCTTCTCCGGCCGTTTCCAGCCGTCGATGTTCTTCTGTCGTGCCCGACCCACCGCCAGCTGGGCTGGCGCCACGTTCTGGGTGATGGTGGAACCGGCGGCGGTGGTGGCACCGGACAAGATATCCACAGGCGCTACCAGAGAGTTGTTGGAGCCGATGAACACGTCTTCGCCCAGCACCGTCTTGTGCTTGTTCACCCCGTCGTAGTTGCAGGTGATGGTGCCGGCGCCGATGTTGGTGCGGGCGCCGATCACTGCGTCGCCCAGGTAGGTCAGGTGGCCGGCCTTGGCGCCCTGGCCCAGGTGAGCGTTCTTCAGTTCGACGAAGTTACCCACATGGGCACGGGCCTCCAGCACGGTGCCGGGACGCAGGCGAGCGAACGGGCCGGCATCGCTGCCCTCGCCCAGTACCGCGCCATCCAGGTGGCTGTTGGCCTTGATCACCACGCCCTTGCGCAGGGTGCTGTCCTTGATCACGCAGTTGGGGCCGATCACCACGTCGTCCTCGATCACCACCCGGCCTTCGAGAATCACGTTGATATCGATCAGCACGTCGCGGCCGACCGTGACTTCGCCACGCACGTCGAAACGCGCGGGGTCACGCAGGGTCACGCCCTGGGCCATCAACCGGCGCGCGGCGCGCAGCTGATAGTGGCGCTCCAGCTCGGCCAGTTGCTTGCGGTCGTTGGCGCCCTGCACTTCCATGGCGTCGTGGGGCTGTTCGGTGGCAACGATCAGGCCATCGCTGACCGCCATGGCGATCACGTCGGTGAGGTAGTACTCGCCCTGGGCGTTGTTGTTGGACAGACGGCCGGTCCAGTCACCGAGGCGTTGGCCGGGGACCGCAAGAATCCCGGTGTTGCCCTCGGTGATCGCGCGTTGGGCCTCGTCGGCATCCTTCTGCTCGACGATGGCGGTGACCTTGCCACTGGCGTCACGGACGATGCGCCCGTAGCCGGTCGGGTCATCCAGCTCGACGGTGAGCAGGCCCAGTTGCTCCGGCCCCGCTTGCTTGAGCAGGCGCTGCAGGGTCTCGACTTCGATCAGTGGAACATCGCCGTAGAGGATCAGCACCGTGTCGGCCGTGATGAACGGTACGGCCTGGGCCACGGCGTGGCCGGTGCCCAGCTGCTTGTCCTGCAGCACGAAATTCAGATCATCGGCCGCCAGGCGCTCGCGCACCGCATCCGCACCGTGGCCGATCACCACGTGGATGCGCTGTGGATCGAGTTGCCGGGCGCTGTGGATAACATGCCCGAGCATGGAGTTGCCGGCGACCGGGTGCAGCACCTTGGGCAGCGCCGAACGCATGCGAGTGCCTTGACCCGCGGCGAGGATAACGATTTCGAGAGACATGACTGGCTACCAATCCTGGGGGGTCGGCGACTGCGACCAAGGGGGGTGAATGGCGGAAAATAAAAAGGGTAGCCGAGGCTACCCTTTTTAAGCAATCACACAGAAAGCCTGCGACTTAGCCGCCGAACTTCTTGCGGATCTGCTGGACGGTACGCAGCTGAGCTGCGGCCTCGGCCAGACGTGCAGCAGCAGAACCGTAGTCGAAATCTGCGCCTTTTTCATTCAGGGCCTTCTCAGCAGCCTTGACGGCTTCCTGAGCGGAGGCTTCGTCCAGGTCGGCAGCACGTTGCACGGTGTCGGCAAGAACCTTGACCATGTTCGGCTGAACCTCGAGGAAACCACCGGAGATGTAGAACACCTCGGTTTCCCCGCCCTGCTTGATCAAGCGGATCGGACCTGGCTTCAGGTTGGTGATCAGCGGTGCGTGACCCAGAGCGATACCAAGATCACCCAGCTCACCGTGCGCAACCACCATCTCCACCAGACCGGAGAAGATTTCCCCTTCCGCGCTGACGATATCGCAATGGACTGTCATAGCCATCTGCTTGCCTCAACCTAAATTAGCGCCCGTTGCCGGGCGCCGGGATTACAGTTTCTTGGCTTTCTCGATCGCTTCTTCGATGCCGCCGACCATGTAGAACGCTTGTTCTGGCAGGTGGTCGTAGTCACCGTTGAGGATGCCTTTGAAGCCAGCGATGGTGTCTTTCAGGGAAACGTATTTGCCTGGAGAACCAGTGAAGACTTCAGCCACGAAGAACGGCTGCGACAAGAAGCGCTGGATCTTACGAGCACGGGATACCAACTGCTTGTCGGCTTCCGACAGCTCGTCCATACCCAGGATCGCGATGATGTCCTTCAGCTCTTTGTAACGCTGCAGTACGTACTGAACGCCGCGAGCGGTCTCGTAGTGTTCGTTGCCGATCACGTTCGGGTCCAGCTGACGGGAAGTCGAGTCCAGTGGGTCTACCGCTGGGTAGATACCCAGGGAAGCGATGTCACGGGACAGAACGACGGTGGCGTCCAAGTGGGCGAAGGTGGTCGCTGGCGACGGGTCGGTCAAGTCGTCCGCAGGTACGTATACCGCTTGGATCGAGGTGATCGAGCCTTGCTTGGTCGAAGTGATACGTTCTTGCAGAACGCCCATCTCTTCAGCCAGGGTCGGCTGGTAGCCTACTGCGGAAGGCATACGGCCCAGCAGTGCGGATACTTCGGTACCGGCCAGGGTGTAACGATAGATGTTGTCGACGAACAGCAGAACGTCGTTACCTTCGTCACGGAACTTCTCGGCCATGGTCAGGCCGGTCAGCGCTACGCGCAGACGGTTTCCTGGTGGCTCGTTCATCTGGCCGTAGACCAGAGCAACCTTGTCCAGAACGTTGGAATCCTTCATCTCGTGGTAGAAGTCGTTACCCTCACGAGTACGCTCACCCACACCGGCGAACACGGAATAACCGCTGTGCTCGATGGCGATGTTACGGATCAGTTCCATCATGTTTACGGTCTTGCCCACACCGGCACCACCGAACAGACCCACTTTACCGCCCTTGGCGAACGGGCAAACCAGGTCAATTACCTTGATCCCGGTTTCCAGCAGGTCGTTGCCGCCTGCCTGTTCTGCGAAGGAAGGAGCTGGACGGTGGATGCCCCAACGCTCTTCTTCACCGATAGGACCGGCTTCGTCGATTGGGTTGCCCAGTACGTCCATGATCCGGCCCAGGGTCGCTTTACCGACCGGTACGGAGATGGCTGCGCCAGTGTTGTTGACGTCCAGACCGCGCTTCAAGCCTTCGGTGGAGCCCATCGCAATGGTACGCACCACGCCGTCGCCCAGCTGTTGCTGAACTTCCAGAGTGGTTTCGGCGCCTTGAACCTTCAAGGCGTCGTAGATGCTCGGTACGCTGTCGCGTGGAAATTCCACGTCGATAACGGCGCCGATGATTTGAACGATACGTCCGCTACTCATAGCTGGATCCTCTGAATATTTGAACCGTTAAACCGCGGCAGCGCCGCCGACGATTTCCGAGATCTCTTGGGTGATCGCAGCCTGACGCGCCTTGTTGTAGATCAGCTGCAAATCGCTGATCAAGTCACCGGCGTTGTCGGTAGCGTTCTTCATTGCGATCATCCGCGCGGCTTGTTCAGCTGCGTTGTTCTCGACCACCGCCTGGTAGACCTGCGACTCCACGTAACGGACCATCAAGCCGTCCAGCAGCTCCTTGGCATCCGGTTCGTAGAGATAGTCCCAGTGGTGCTTGAGTTCTTGATCCGGGGTTGCCTCCAGTGGAATCAACTGCTCCACGGTCGGCTGCTGAGTCATGGTGTTGATGAACTTGTTGGATACCACGGACAGGCGGTCAATCCGGCCTTCCAGGTACGCATCCAGCATCACCTTGACGCTGCCGATCAGATCGTTGATCGACGGCTCTTCACCCAGATGGCTGATAGCTGCAACGACGTTACCGCCGAAGTTGCGGAAGAAGGCCGCACCCTTGCTACCGACCACACACAGATCGATCTCGACGCCTTGTTCGCGGTTTACCGCCATGTCCTTGACCAGGGCCTTGAACAGGTTGGTGTTCAAGCCACCACACAGACCACGGTCACTGCTCACCACGATATAACCGACGCGCTTGATAGCACGGTCGATCATGAACGGGTGACGATATTCCGGGTTGGCGTTGGCCAGATGACCAATAACCTGGCGGATGCGCTCCGCATAAGGACGGCTAGCAGCCATGCGCATTTGTGCCTTGCGCATTTTGCTGACCGCCACTTTTTCCATGGCGCTGGTAATTTTTTGCGTGCTTTTGATGCTCGCAATCTTACTGCGAATCTCTTTTGCGCCTGCCATGTAACACCTATCAGGTTAGCAAGCGGGAGCCTTGCGGCTCCCGCTGCGGCTTACCAGGTTTGGGTGGCTTTGAACTTCTCGATACCGGCTTTCAGGCCAGCGTCGATTTCGTCGTTGAAGTCACCCTTCACGTTGATCTTCGCCATCAGGTCGGCGTGATCGCGGTTGAAGTAAGCAATCATGGCCTGTTCGAAGCTACCAACTTTGGCAATCTCGACGTCCGTCAGGAAGCCACGTTCAGCGGCGTACAGGGACAAGGACATGTCGGCGATGGACATCGGCGCATATTGCTTCTGCTTCATCAGCTCGGTAACGCGCTGACCATGCTCAAGTTGCTTACGGGTCGCTTCGTCCAGGTCAGAAGCGAACTGGGCGAATGCCGCCAGTTCACGGTACTGAGCCAGAGCGGTACGGATACCACCGGACAGCTTCTTGATGATCTTGGTCTGAGCGGCACCACCCACACGGGATACCGAAACACCGGCGTTCACAGCAGGACGGATGCCCGAGTTGAACATGGCCGATTCCAGGAAGATCTGACCGTCGGTGATGGAGATCACGTTGGTCGGAACGAACGCGGAAACGTCGCCAGCCTGGGTTTCGATGATCGGCAGAGCGGTCAGGGAACCGGTCTTGCCAGTCACTGCGCCGTTGGTGAACTTCTCTACGTACTCTTCGGAAACGCGGGATGCGCGCTCCAGCAGACGGGAGTGGAGATAGAACACGTCACCTGGGTAGGCTTCACGGCCTGGTGGACGGCGCAGCAGCAGGGAAATCTGGCGGTAAGCCACTGCTTGCTTGGACAGATCGTCATAAACGATCAGCGCGTCTTCACCGCGGTCGCGGAAGTATTCGCCCATGGTGCAACCGGAGTACGGTGCCAGGAATTGCAGTGCAGCCGATTCCGAAGCACTGGCCGCCACGATGATGGTGTTGGCCAGAGCGCCGTTTTCTTCCAGCTTGCGAACCACGTTGGCGATGGTCGATTGCTTCTGACCGATCGCTACGTATACGCAGAAAATGCCGCTGTCTTTCTGGTTGATGATCGCGTCGATCGCCAGAGCGGTCTTACCGATCTGACGGTCACCGATGATCAGCTCACGCTGGCCACGGCCGACTGGGATCATGGCATCGACAGCCTTGTAGCCAGTCTGTACAGGCTGGTCTACCGACTTACGCCAGATCACGCCTGGAGCAACTTTCTCGACCGCGTCGGTCTCGGTGTTGTTCAGCGGACCTTTGCCGTCAACTGGGTTACCCAGTGCGTCGACTACGCGACCCAGCAGTTCCTTACCAACCGGAACTTCGAGGATGCGGCCGGTGCACTTGGCGCTCATGCCTTCAGCCAGAGTGGTGTATGCGCCCAGTACTACGGCACCTACAGAATCTTGCTCAAGGTTGAGGGCCATACCGTAGACGCCGCCCGGAAACTCGATCATCTCGCCGTACATAACGTCGGCCAGACCGTGAATCCGCACGATGCCGTCAGATACGCTGACGACAGTGCCTTCGTTACGGGCTTGGGAGGTCACATCGAGCTTGTCGATGCGGCCCTTGATAATTTCACTTATTTCGGAAGGATTGAGTTGCTGCATTGCTCTGCTGCCCCTTCAAACTCAAGATTTCAATGCTTCGGCAAGGTTCGCGAGTTTGCCGCGAATCGAGCCATCGATAACCAGGTCGCCGGCGCGGATTACGACACCACCAATAAGGCTGGCATCCTCCGCAGCGTGCAGTCGCACTTCCCGGCCGAGCCGTGCACTGAGAACCTTGGCGAGTTTGTCTTGCTGTTCTTGGTTCAATGCGAACGCACTGGTCACATCCACATCCACCGATTTCTCTTGCTCGGCCTTGTACAGGTCGAACAGAGCGGAAATCTCCGGCAACAGCAGGAGACGGTCGTTTTCGGCGGCAACATGAATGAAATTCTGTGCCTGTGCATCAAACTTGTCGCCACACACTTCGATAAAAGTGTTGGCCTTTTCTGCGCTCGTCAGTCGCGGGGCCTTAAGCACGCGCTGCATGGTGTCATCTTGTGACACCGCTGCAGCCAGGCCGAGCATGGCTGACCAAGAGGCCAGCTGCTGGTGGGCCTGAGCGTGCTCGAAGGCCGCCTTAGCGTAAGGTCGGGCCAACGTGGTCAGTTCTGCCATGATCGCCCTCGCTTAAATTTCAGCAGCCAGTTTGTTAACCAGCTCTGCGTGCGCGTTTTGATCGATTGTGGCACCCAGGATCTTCTCTGCGCCGTTGACTGCCAGGCTACCCAATTGGGCACGCAGCGCGTCTTTGACACCGTTCAGTTCCTGTTCGATCTCGGCCTGAGCCTGAGCCTTCACACGTTCAGCTTCGACACGAGCCTGTTCACGGGCTTCGTCGACGATCTGAGAACCGCGCTTCTTGGCTTGCTCAATGATTTCAGCTGCCTGAGCTTTAGCTTCGCGCAGTTGCTGACCCGCTTTGTCTTGGGCCAGTTCCAGGTCACGAGCTGCTCGGCTGGCAGCGTCCAGTCCATCCGCGATCTTCTTTTGACGTTCGTGCAAAGCAGCAATGACCGGAGGCCAAATGAACTTCATGCAGAACAATACAAAAATTAAGAACGCAACGGACTGGCCAATCAGGGTTGCATTAATGTTCACGCCAACACCTCGCTCGTTCGTTGTCCGTCACACCAATCAACTCGAATACTCGAGTGATTAGCCAGCGAGTTGACCAACGAAGGGGTTTGCGAAGGTGAAGAACAGAGCGATACCAACACCGATCATGGTTACGGCGTCGAGCAGACCGGCAACGATGAACATTTTAACTTGCAGCATTGGAACCATTTCTGGTTGACGCGCAGCGCCTTCCAGGAACTTGCCGCCCAGCAGGCCGAAACCAATTGCGGTACCCAGTGCGCCCAGGCCGATCAACAGTGCAACAGCGATAGCGGTTAGACCAACTACAGTTTCCATCTTTCCTCCCGACTTTTACGTCGTATGGTTTAGGTTTTTTAGATTAAAGCGGTAAAACAAATCGTTTCATCAAGCCCGAGAAGGGCCCCCTCTCGCCGCAACGAGAGGGACATCAGACTAGTCGAGACTGGTCTTAATGGTTCTCTTCGTGTGCCATCGACAGGTAGACGATGGTCAGCATCATGAAGATAAAGGCCTGCAGGGTGATGATCAGGATGTGGAACACAGCCCACGCCCATTGCAGAACCACACCCATGCCGCTGAGCCACAGCAGGCCGCTGCCGAACATCACAGCGATCAGGATGAACACCAGTTCGCCGGCATACATGTTGCCGAACAGACGCAGTGCCAGAGAGATAGGCTTGGCTACCAGGGTCACGAACTCCAGCAGGAAGTTCACCGGAATCAGCAGCGCCTGAACCAGGATGTTCTTGCTGCCGAACGGATGCAGGGTCAGTTCGCCGATGAAGCCGCCGAAACCCTTGACCTTGATGCTGTAGAAAATGATCAGCGCGAACACCGACAGGGCCATGCCCAGGGTGGCGTTCGGGTCAGTGGTGGACACAGCACGGAATGGAATGTGCGGATCGCCCGAGATCAACATGGCCAGTTGTGGAATCCAGTCCACCGGTACCAGGTCGATGGCGTTCATCAGGAACACCCAGACGAAAATGGTCAGTGCCAGCGGTGCGATCACCGGGCTGCGACCATGGAAACTGTCCTTCACGCTGCCATCGACGAAGCCAACCATGACTTCTACGAAGTTCTGCAAAGCGCCCGGCACGCCGGAAGTCGCCTTCTTGGCCGCCATGCGGAACAGAAGAATGAAGATCACACCCAGTGCGACAGACCAGCCGAGGGTATCGACGTGGAATGCCCAGAAGCCCATTTGCTTGGCTTCTGCTGCGGAGTGGGCAAAGCCCCAGCTCCCATTGGGTAGCTGACCGAAGGTCAGGTTCTGCAAGTGGTGCTGGATATAGCCCGAAGCGGTTGTTTCTGCTGACATGGTTGCCTCAAACGCCCTAAGGTCTCGAAAGTCTTGTTCTCATTAGCAGGGGAGCGAACCAGCTGACCAGTTGGGTCAGCACGAAGACGCCGAATACAGCCAGCGGCGCCAATGGCTTCACACCTGCGAACGTCAGTGCAAACAGCACAGCCGTCAAAATCAGTTTGCCCGCCTCACCGGCATAAAAAGACCGGACGATGGCTTGGGCCGCTCGGGCGCCGGAAAACCGAAATGCCCTGTGAGCGAAATACACATTGGGTAGCAAGGCTATCAGTCCTCCGCAAAGGCCTGAGTATCCGGCTACGACTCCACGCCATTGCCAGAGCGCCAGAGCGGCTATCAGTAGAATGACCAACTGAGCCAGTAACACCGGAAAAACCGCCAAGCGATGAAACGGCAAGCGGTTTGGCGTGCGGGTTTCCATCGCTCTTGCTCCTCAAGGGTCGGCTGCCAGAATTCAATAACTTGGCATAATTTGTGCCGACAAAATGCGCGCAGAGTATAGGGGCGGTTCAGCCCCTATTCAACTGCCGGGTAGTGATTTCCGACTGCACGCTACATAAGGAAATGTTTCAGCGGATGTGGGCAAGGACACCTTGCAGCTCGTCCAGGGAGTTGTAGCCGATCACCAACTGTCCCTTGCCCTTCTTTCCGTGGCGGATCTGCACCGCAGAGCCTAGGCGCTCGGCCAGGCGTTGCTCGAGACGGGCGATATCCGGGTCTGGCTTGACCGGTTCAGCAGGCTCCTGTTTTCCACTCAGCCACTGGCGAACCAGGGCTTCGGTCTGGCGTACGGTGAGGCCTCGTGCGACAACGTGTCGCGCCCCTTCAACCTGTTGATTTTCCGGCAATCCGAGCAAGGCCCGGGCATGACCCATTTCCAGGTCGCCGTGGGACAGCATGGTCTTGATCACCTCAGGCAAGGCAATCAGGCGCAGCAGGTTGGCCACGCTGACGCGGGACTTGCCCACGGCCTCGGCGACCTGCTGCTGGGTCAGTTGGAACTCCTGCTGCAGACGCTGCAGGGCCACCGCTTCCTCGATGGGATTGAGGTCTTCGCGCTGGATGTTCTCGATCAACGCCATGGCGATGGCGGTTTCATCCGGCACATCGCGAACCATCGCCGGGATGGTTTCCTGGCCAGCCTGCTGGCTGGCACGCCAGCGGCGTTCGCCGGCGATGATCTCGAAACGACCACCACCGATAGGGCGCACCACGATCGGCTGCATCACGCCCTGGGTCCTGATGGAGTTCGCCAGTTCTTCCAGCGCCTGAGGATCCATGTCCCGGCGCGGCTGGTACTTGCCGCGCTGGATCAGGTCCAGGGGCAGGTGCTGCAACTCGCGCTGGTCGGCCTGCACCGCTTGTTCTTCAAGGGCGCTGACAGTCGGACCACTCAACAGTGCATCCAGTCCACGTCCGAGACCACGTTTCTTGACGGCCATGGGGATTCCTTAAGTTGGCTGGGCGGCTGCGGCGCGGGATTGTTTACGTTGCCGGCGAACCATCTCGCCCGCCAGGGCCAGATAGGCCAGCGCGCCACGGGATTGTTTGTCGTACGCCAATGCCGGCATGCCGTAGCTCGGCGCCTCGGCCAAACGGATGTTGCGCGGAATCACGGTGTCGTACAGCTGATCACCGAAGTGTTCCTTGAGCTGTGCGGAAACATCGTTCATCAGGCTCAGCCGCGGATCGAACATGGTCCGCAGCAAGCCTTCGATCTTGAGTTGCGGATTGAGCAGTTCAGCGATGCGCTTGATGTTATCCACAAGGTCGCTCAAGCCTTCCAGCGCGTAGTACTCGCACTGCATGGGGATAATGACCCCATCGGCGGCCACCAGCGCGTTGAGGGTTAGCATCGACAGCGACGGCGGGCAGTCGATCAGAATGTAGTCGTAGTTCTCGCGGATCGGCGCCAGGGCGCTGCGCAGACGGCTTTCCTTCATCTGCATTTCCAGCAGAACCACTTCCGCCGCGGTCAGGTCGCGGTTGGCCGGCAGCAGTTGATAACCGCCGTGCTCGGAGAAGTGCATGGCCTGGGCCAGGTCGCATTCGCCGATCAGCAGGTCATAGACCGAGTTTTCCAAACCATGTTTATCCACACCGCTACCCATGGTGGCGTTGCCCTGTGGATCAAGATCGATCAACAGCACCCGGCGCTTGGTCGCTACCAGGGATGCTGCGAGGTTGATGCAGGTGGTGGTCTTGCCCACGCCACCTTTCTGGTTCGCTATCGCGAATACCTTAGCCATTCTTGCTTGTGTTCCCAATCATGCCGTGCGGCGCAGTATCAGCAGATGGCGTTGGCCTTGGCAACCGGGTACGGCCAAGGCGTGTTCGCTATCGAGGTGGAAGTCTGCCGGCAATGCTAACAGCTCATCAGAGGGATGGACGCCCTTCATTGCCAGCCAGCGTGTATCGCGGTCGCCCAGGTGGCGGGTCCAGCTGGTGAAGTTCTCCATGCTGCTGAATGCCCGGGAAATGATCCCGTTGAACGGCAATTCAGGGGTGAAGGCTTCGACCCGGCTGTGGATAACTTGCAGGTTATCCAGCTTGAGTTCGAGTTTGACCTGAGTCAGAAAGCGGGTTTTCTTGCCGTTGCTGTCCAGACAGGTGACTTGCGACTCGGGAAACAGGATCGCCAGAGGGATACCGGGCATCCCGCCGCCGCTACCGACATCCAGCCAGCGACCGTTTTCGATGAACGACATCACGCTCAGGCTATCGAGCAAGTGACGAGAGACCATTTCGTCGGGATCGCGTACCGCGGTCAGGTTGTAAGCCTTGTTCCACTTGATCAACAGGGCCAGGTAACCCAGCAGCAGTTCGTGCTGGGTTGCGCTCAGATTGACACCGAGCTGGCGTGCACCTGTGGATAACTCGTCCGCGTGTTGCGAGGTGACCATTGAACTCAAGCGCTTTGCTCCAACTGACGGCCGGCGCCGCGTTTTTTCAGGTGAATCATCAACAGGGAAATGGCCGCCGGGGTAACGCCCGGGATCCGCGACGCCTGGCCCAGGGTTTCCGGACGGGTCGCGCCGAGCTTGCTCTGGATTTCCTTCGACAGTCCGGAAATGCCGGTGTAATCGATATCCACAGGCAGTTTGGTGTCTTCACTGGCGCGCAGACGGGCAATTTCGTCCTGCTGACGATCGATGTAGCCGGCGTACTTGGTCTTGATTTCGACCTGTTCGGCCACTTGTGGATCTTCAGCGCCCTGCCCGGTCACTTCGACCAGACCAGCGTAGTCGATTTCCGGACGGCTCAGCAGATTCAACAGGTTGTACTCATGAGTCAGCGGCGTGCCGAATTTCTGGGCGATCGCATCGCCCTGTTCGGTGCCCGGACGGACCCAAGTGGACTTCAGGCGTTGCTCTTCCTGGGCAATGCCTTCGCGTTTCTTGCAGAACGCCGCCCAGCGCACGTCATCCACCAGCCCCAGTTCGCGGCCCTTCTCGGTCAGGCGCAGATCGGCGTTGTCTTCCCGCAGAATCAAGCGGTATTCGGCCCGGGAAGTGAACATCCGGTACGGTTCCTGGGTACCCAGGGTAATCAGGTCATCGACCAGCACACCGATGTAGGCCTCATCGCGACGCGGGCACCAGCTGTCTTTGCCCTTGGCGCGCAAGGCGGCGTTGGCCCCGGCCAGCAGACCTTGGGCACCGGCCTCTTCATAACCGGTGGTGCCGTTGATCTGGCCGGCGAAGAACAGACCGCCGATCACCTTGGTTTCCAGGCTGTACTTGAGGTCGCGGGGATCGAAGTAGTCGTATTCGATGGCATAGCCGGGACGCACGATATGGGCATTTTCCATGCCGCGGATCGATTGCACGATCTGCAACTGCACGTCGAACGGCAGGGATGTGGATATCCCGTTCGGGTACAGCTCATGAGTGGTCAGGCCTTCAGGTTCGATAAACACCTGATGGCTTTCCTTGTCGGCAAAACGATGGATCTTGTCTTCGATCGACGGGCAGTAACGCGGGCCAATGCCTTCGATCACGCCGGAGTACATCGGCGAACGATCGAGGTTCGAGGCGATGATCTCGTGGGTGCGGGCGTTGGTGTGGGTAATCCAGCAACTGACCTGTTGCGGATGCTGTTCTTTCGAGCCGAGGAACGACATCACCGGAATCGGTGTATCCCCAGGCTGTTCGGTCATGACCGAGAAATCCACAGATCGGCCATCGATGCGTGGCGGAGTACCGGTTTTCAAGCGGCCGACCCGCAGTGGCAACTCCCGCAGACGTTGTGCGAGGGCGATAGAGGGCGGATCACCCGCCCGGCCGCCGGAGTAGTTCTGCATGCCAATGTGGATAAGTCCGCCGAGGAAGGTTCCGGTGGTCAGTACCACGGACTCGGCGAAGAAGCGCAGTCCCATCTGGGTGACCACGCCCCGCACCTGATCCTGTTCCACGATCAGGTCATCAGCGGCTTGTTGAAATATCCACAGGTTGGGCTGGTTCTCGAGAATCTCGCGCACCGCGGCCTTGTACAGAACGCGGTCGGCCTGGGCGCGGGTTGCGCGCACGGCTGGGCCTTTGCGGCTGTTCAACACACGAAACTGAATACCACCTTTATCGGTAGCCATGGCCATCGCGCCGCCGAGGGCATCGATCTCCTTGACCAGATGGCTTTTGCCGATCCCGCCAATCGCGGGGTTGCAGCTCATTGCTCCGAGGGTTTCCACGTTATGCGTCAGCAACAGGGTTTTGGCCCCCATGCGTGCTGATGCAAGTGCTGCCTCGGTACCGGCATGACCGCCGCCGATGACGATCACTTCAAAACGGGAAGGGAAATCCACCACGCACCTCGTGCCTGCTTCAAGTAGGAGTAATTAGGAGTAGTTGTCGGGTTGGTTTTTGGACCAAGGCGGCAAGTATAGGGACTTAGCCCTTCCTAAAGAACCCTTTGCACAAAATTTAACCAGCTGTGGATGAATCACGGTCAATAGAAATTAAAAGAGAGAAATTTATTAAATCCTTGTTTTTATGTTTATTCTTATGCACATGCCTTTCTGTGGATAGATCGCTACAGCCCTTCATATTCAATATGTACAGAGGTTTTAAACTCTGTGGTTAGGTGGCCAGGAGGCCCTTGGATAAGCGGTTTAAACCTGTGGATGAATGGGGTGGTTATCCACAGAGCGGTTTTTCCTCAGTTTTGAAGCCCGGTTATCAACCGAGCTGGAGGGCAGTTATTCACAGGGCTTAATCCACAGAAAAAAGCCGTGCCCGGGGTCATCTGGACACGGCTCTGGCTTGCAGCGCATTCAATGGTTATCAGAGAGGGAGCAGAAACAGACAGGCCGCAGGAGCCTGTCTGTGGATAAGCGGTATTACTCGGGCCGTTTGACCAAGCGCCCCTGGACCCACCAGCTCAATCCCAGCAGCACAACCACCAGCAGTGCCCAATACTGCCTGGTGCCGCTTGGGGTCGCTTCGCTCACCGGCGCGTCCACTGCTCTATCGGCGGATGCAGACGGCCCAGCCACTCTTCCATCGTCGAGAGGGGCGACTTCAGTTTCTGCGGTGACAGACGTGGCCACCTGTTCTGGCGCAGGGGCCTGATTCGAAGAAAGCTGAGCCCAGGTGCCTTGGCAGACAAGGCTCAGACCGAGTACCGCGAGATAGCTAAAAAAGCGCATAAACACCTTCCATCCATTTGAGGCAGCGATCGCGCATGCTGGTCGGGGTTTGGTTGTATGCCTATCAGCTGATTCCGATTCTGCCGCGGGCCACAACGGCTTAAAACCCCGACCGCTCCGTCCATAGGCAAGGAAAGAGTTCATGTTCCATCGGCGCCCCGGCCGGCAGTTGCGAGGCCAGCCCAGGAAACTCCGGTGACGTGCGCCAGGGCCTGGGGGCGTGTCGCATGTCCTCCCCCAGAAAGCGCAGGGAGAAGGCACGTCGTCGCCGATCGCCACCGACACCACCGGCAGCATGCAAGGTCAGCATGTGGAAAAACACCGCATCCCCGGGCTGCAGGTCCCAGCCAAGAATGTTCCATGCGCCTCGATTGGCCTCGATGTCCGGAAGATCCGCGAGGCTGCCTTCGGGGAACCACTTGGCCTGGTTATCCAGGAAGGTTCGGGGCATCAGCCAGGGCCCCAGGTGCGAACCGGCGACAAACTCCAGGGTCGACTCCCGCGCAACCGGGTCCACAGGCATCCACATGCTGCAGTTCTGTCGCCCCTCGACGTTGTAGTAGGGCTGGTCCTGATGCCAGGGAGTGCGCTGCCGGGTATTGGGTTCCTTGACCAGCAGATGGTCGTGATACAGCCGAGCCTGTGGACAACCCATCAACTGCGCGGCCACATGGCCAACCCGGCTGTCGAAGATGAAGCGTCGATAATCGGGATTCTCTTGCCAGTTGCAGAAGTCCTCGAAAAACCAGCCGGGATCGTCGGGCTGGCTGGCGACCTTGGCCCGCTCGCTGGGTTGCGCCAGATTGTGTTCGATACCCCGCTCCAACAGCGCCACTTCATCTGCGCTGAACAACTGGCGAATGCACACCGCCCCATCACGCTGGAAGGCTTCCACAGTGGCAGGCGGCAACTCGAATGTTCGCATGGACATGTCCCTATTGATGAGTTTCAAGGCCAGGCTCGGTCACAACCCCGTGCACAGCGACCGGTCTGATCCAGATCCAGTAGGCCAGCGACAGCAGTGCCAGCCAGCCCACTCCCACATACAGCGCCAGGCGTGTGTCGGCAAAAGCCCCCAGCACGACAAAGATGAACAGCATGAAAACCACGGCGCAGGCCTGGCCGGCGATTCCCAGGGGCACCGGAAACTGCAGCTCGCGGACTTCCCGGGTTGTCAGGCTCCGGCGCATGGCAATCTGCGACAGCAGGATCATCAACCAGACCCAGACCACGGAAAACGTCACCAGGGAAGCAAAGATCAGGAACAGTCGCTCCGGCACCCAGTAATTGAGGAGCACTCCCAGCAGCAGCGCCATCGACATCACCAGCACCGTCATCCAGGGCACGCCGAAGCGTGAGGTTTTGGCAAATACCGCCGGCGCCTGACCGATGGCGGCCATGCCGTACATCATGCGGCCGGCACTGAAGATATCGCTGTTGATGGCCGACACCACCGCCGAAATCACCACGATGTTCAGCACCGTGGCCGCCGAATCTATCCCCAGGCTGCTGAAGATCTGCACGAACGGGCTGCCATGGCTGCCGATGCTCGACCAGGGGGCCAGCGTCAACAGGATCAGCAAGGTGAGCACGTAGAAGATCAGGATCCGCAATGGCACCGAGTTGATGGCCTTGGGAATCATGCGTTGCGGATCCTTGGCCTCGCCGGCAGTGATGCCTATGACTTCGATTCCGCCAAAAGCGAACATGACAATGGTGAAGGAGGCGATCATGCCCTCGACGCCATTCGGGAAAAAACCGCCGTATTCCCAGAGATTGCCCAGCCCCCCACGGCTTTGTTCGCCTCCGAGCTGGATGCCGAAGAACAGCAGGGTAAAACCGCCGACGATCATGGCCACGATAGCGCCCACCTTGAGCATCGACAGCCAGAACTCCAGCTCGCCGAACACCCGGACGCTGCACAGGTTCAAGGCGCCGATCCCCAGGACGATGCTCAGTACCCAGATCCACCTGGGGGTTTCGGGAAACCACAGGCCCATGTAGACGCCAAAGGCGGTGACATCCGCCAGGCACACCATGAGCATCGAGAAGGCGTAGCTCCAGCCGGTCAGGAAACCCGGGAAACGCCCCAGGTAGGTGCTGGCGTATTGTCCGAAGGAGCCGGAAACCGGTGTCCTCACCGCCATTTCGCCCAGGGCGCGCATGGTCAGGTAGATGGCCGCTCCGCCAATCAGGTAGGCCAGCAGAACCGAAGGGCCGGCCCGTTGGATCGCCGCCGCCGAACCGTAGAACAGGCCCGTGCCGATGGCAGAACCCAACGCAATGAAGCGGATATGCCGGGTACTCAAGCCACGGTGCAATGCAGAATTCGCGTTAGCCATTTCTATTCCTTGAATGCCGGACCGTTTCCTCTGGTGTACAAACCTGTCCATCCACCAGGATGCAAATCAGGTACCACTTGGGAAACTCACTAAAAAACGGAAAAAAGACCGTTTTTTGCAGAAAAACAAGGAAAAATGCCCCATCTTCGCAAGAGGGTTGTTACTCAAGACCGCAGCTTGGTCAGCTGACGCGCGGGAGGGGGGTAAAGGTAACGTCGCTCTCCCCTGAGTCGGTAAAAATCGCAAAATCTGCAAATCTGCCGTCGCTACAGTGGAGTGCCAAGGAGGCCTTATGAAACCTGCAACCCGAATCCATTACGGCCAGCGCATGGAGCCGGTGCTGCGTTGGCTGGCAAGCCATCCAAACAGCGATCCGGACCTGTACCACCTGGCGGACCTGGCCTGTATGTCGGCTTACCACTTTCACCGCATTTACCGCGCGATGATGGGAGAAACGCTGAACGCCACGGTGCAACGGATGCGCATGCATCTGGCCGCCGCGGCGCTGGCAGGTACCCAAGAGGACCTGGCCGAGGTGGCCTTGCGTGCCGGGTACGAATCGGGAGCAGCCTTCAACCGGGCATTCTCTGGCATTTTCGGGTTGCCACCAGGGCGTTATCGCGCAACCCGTTCCCGTCCTTTCGACCCCAAGGAGTCAACTATGTACCCCATTACCGTTGAACATTTCCCCGGCGTTGTCCTGGCGGCATTGCCTCATCAGGGTTCCTATCAGGAAATCGGTCCGGTGTTCGCCCGTGTGTTCATGTTGGCCGCCAGCCAGGGGCTCATGCACCCGACAGCCTGCGGGTTCGGTGTGTATTTCAACGATCCCGAGCAGGTTCCGACCGAGCAATTGCGTTCCTTGGCCGGAGTTTGTGTCGCGCCTGATGCCGATCTGGGTGAAACGCTGGAAAGGTTCGAAATCCCTCAAGGGCGCTACGCCATCCTGAATTACGTTGGCCCCTACAACGAGATGGGCAAAGCCTATGCCTGGATGTTCTCCGAGTGGCTGCCGGACAGTGGCCTGACGCCGGGGAATTTTCCGATGTTCGAAGAGTACGTAAACGATCCGCGCACCACCCCGCCCGCACAGCTGCAGACACGAATCTACCTGTCAGTGGAGTAAATCCGAGCGCTACCGGCAGGGCTGTGGATAACCTCTGCCGGAGCCCTTTGCGGGGGTCTCTACTTGCCGATGCAGAAACTGGAGAAGATTCGCCCCAGCAGGTCATCGGAACTGAAGGCACCGGTGATTTCCCCCAGCGATTGCTGAGCCTGGCGCAGGTCCTCGGCCAGCAGTTCGCCGGCACCGGCCAGGGTCAGCTGTGCCCGGCCATGTTCCAGGGCGGCACTGGCGTAGCGCAGTGCCTCCAGGTGCCGACGGCGTGCGCTGAAACTGCTTTCGGACGTCTGTTCATAACCCATGCAGGCTTTCAGGTGGTCGCGCAGCAGCTCGAGCCCGCTACCGGCAGCCATGGCACTGAGGCTGATGGTGACGTGGCCGTCATCACAGGTTTCCAGGGCGATGGGTTCTCCGGTCAGATCGGCCTTGTTGCGAATCAGGGTGACCTTGGCCGGGTCTGGCCGCTGCTCGAGAAACTCCGGCCACAGGGCGAAGGGGTCCGCCGCTTCCGCCGCAGTGGCGTCCACCACCAGCAACACCCGGTCGGCCTCGCTGATGGCCTTGAGTGCCCGTTCGACACCGATCTTTTCCACCTGGTCCTCGGTATCCCGCAGGCCGGCAGTATCCACCACATGCAGTGGCATGCCATCGATGTGGATATGTTCGCGCAGGATGTCCCGGGTGGTGCCGGCGATATCGGTGACGATTGCCGCCTCGCGTCCGGCCAGGGCATTGAGCAGGCTGGATTTGCCGGCATTGGGACGACCGGCGATGACCACGGTCATGCCGTCACGCAGCAAGGCGCCCTGCCCGGCTTCACGCAGTACTGTGGATAACTCATCGCGCACCGCATCGAGCATGCTCAACACATGGCCATCGGCGAGGAAATCGATTTCCTCCTCGGGAAAATCAATCGCCGCTTCGACATAGATCCGCAAAGCGATCAGCTGCTCGGTCAAGTTATGCACACGCTGGGAGAAAGCCCCCTGCAACGAACGCAAGGCGTTGCGCGCAGCCTGTGCCGAACTGGCTTCGATCAGGTCGGCAATGGCTTCGGCCTGGGCCAGGTCGAGCTTGTCGTTGAGGAATGCACGTTCACTGAATTCTCCCGGCCGGGCCAGGCGGCAGCCCAGTTCCAGGCAACGCTGCAGCAGCATGTCGAGAACAATCGGGCCGCCATGGCCCTGCAGTTCCAGGACGTCTTCCCCGGTGAAGGAGTTCGGCCCCGGAAAATACAGGGCGATGCCCTCGTCCAGAACTTCTTCCCCAGCACTGAGAAACGGACCGTAATGGGCAAACCGCGGCTTGAGTTCACGGCCGCTGATGGCCTTGGCCGCCATGCCCGCCAGGGGGCCGGAAATCCTTACGATACCCACGCCGCCGCGGCCTTGGGCGGTGGCGATGGCGGCGATGGTTTCACGAGGGACATTCATAACCCGACATCCAGACAAAAGTGACAGATAGCAAAACGCCCCACTAGGGGGCGTCTTGTGTGGTTATCCACAGCGTAGGTCAGGCAGCCGCTTTCTTGGTGGCCGCTTCGATCTTACGAGTGATGTACCACTGTTGAGCGATCGACAGGCAGTTGTTCACTACCCAGTACAGCACCAGACCGGCCGGGAACCACAGGAAGAAGAAGGTGAAGATGATTGGCATCATTTTCATCACCTTGGCCTGCATCGGATCCGGAGGTGTCGGGTTCAACTGCTGCTGGATGAACATGGTGGCGCCCATGATGATCGGCAGGATGAAGAACGGATCCTTGATCGACAGGTCGGTAATCCACAGCATGAACGGCGCCTGGCGCATTTCCACGCTTTCCAGGAGAACCCAGTACAAGGACAGGAAGACCGGCATCTGCACCAGGATCGGCAAGCAGCCGCCCAGCGGATTGATCTTCTCTTTCTTGTACAGCTCCATCATCGCCTGGGACATTTTCTGACGATCGTCGCCGAATTTTTCCTTCAGCGCGGCCAGTTTCGGAGCCACGGCACGCATGCGCGCCATCGACTTGTAGCTGGCAGCCGACAGTGGGAAGAAGATCCCCTTGATCAGCATGGTCAGGAAGATGATCGACCAGCCCCAGTTACCCACCAGGCTGTGGATATGTTGCAGCAGCCAGAAGATCGGCTGGGCGATGAACCACAGGAAGCCGTAGTCGACAGTCAGTTCCAGACCTGGGGACAACTCTTTCAGCACGGCCTGGCTTTTCGGACCGGCGTACAGAATGGCGCTGGTTTCGGCCTTGGCGCCTGGAGCAACGGTCATCGAAGGGCCGGTGTAGCCGATGATGTAGTTGCCTTTGCTGTCCTTGCGCGCCAGAACCTGGTTGTTTTCGCCCTTAGGTGGAATCCAGGCGGTCACGAAGTAGTGTTGCAGCCAAGCGACCCAGCCACCCTGAACATTTTCAGTGATCGGGGCCTTGGTTTTATCCTCGTTCACCTTGTCCATGTCTTTCATGGACACTTTTTTGTACGGCTCGGAACTTGTCCACAGGGCGGCGCCCAGGTAAGTCGCGGTGCCGGTGGCGGTGCTGGAGGATGGATCGGAACTGGCGTCACGCTTGAGCTGGGCAAACATTGCACCGGTCCAAGGTTGTGCGCTTTCGTTGTCGATCAGGTAGGAAACGGTGATGTCATACAGGCCACGTTTCAGGGTGAAACGCTTGATGTAGTGGACGCCGTCCTTGCTGAACTTCAGGTCGACCACCAATTGGTCCTGACCGTCAGCCAGTTGATAACTTTTCTTTTCTGCCGAGTAGATCGGGCGACCGGCCGGGTTGGCATCCGGGCCGCTGCTGCCAATCAGGCCGCTCTGCGCCAGGTAAGTCCGCTCGTTGCCGTTATCGAACAGCTGGAACGGGATTTCCGGGTGGTCTTGACGACGTGGATACAGTGGCAGACGCAGTTGCGCGATATCCCCACCTTGTGGATCGACAGCCAGGTCGAGCACATCCGTTTTGATCTGAATGAGATCTTTGCTTGCAGCAACGGGCGCTTCAGCCGGTGCAGTGGTGTCGCTTGCTGCGCGCGGAATATCGTCGTTGGCAGCGGAAGTGCCATTTGGCGTGTCCGGCAAGCCCGGAGTGGTCGTGCTGGAAGCAACATTCTGAGTCGGCAGGGCAGCCTGGCCATAATCCTGGTTCCATTTAAGAACCATGACATAGGACACGATTGCCAGGGCGACGATCAGGATCGTGCGTTTGATATCCATGATTACTCGGCCATCGAAGAAGAACGGGAGGTAGGGATAGGTGGAACCGGGTCATAACCACCGGGATTCCACGGATGACAGCGACCTAAACGACGAAAGGTCAGCCAGCCACCGCGCAGAAGGCCATGATTTTCGATGGCTTCTAACGCGTAGCAGGAACAACTGGGGTAGAAACGACAGTGATTGGCCATCAGAGGACTAATGGCATAGCGGTAAAACTGGATCGGAACGAGTGCCAGTTTACGCATCAGGACTGTCTACCCCTACAGTTTCGGATTTGACTGCTGGTTCCGGCTTGTTGCGTGCCAGACGTTTCCAGAGCTTGCCGAAATGCTGAATCAATTCGGGGTTTTCTACATCGCCCAAACCTTTGCGCGCGACGATAACGATATCCCATCCGACCAGTGAATCCTGGTGGAGACGAAACGATTCGCGCATCAGACGCTTGAGGCGATTGCGCTCAACGGAGAGCTTTACGCTCTTTTTCCCGATCACGAGCCCCAGACGGGGATGATCCAGGTCGTTGTTGCGCGCAAGGAGCAGGAGATTTTTCCCCGGAACCTTGCCGGTAGGGGAGTCAAAGACCGCCTTGAAGTGCCGGGGTGTAAGCAGACGCTTTTCCCGACTGAAGTCCTGACTCACCTCCAGTGCCGGATTATCAAACTGCCAGACGCGCACGACCTTTGGCGCGACGACGCGACAGGACGGCACGACCGTTCTTGGTAGCCATGCGAGCACGGAAACCGTGGGTACGAGCGCGTTTGATAGTGCTTGGTTGGAAAGTACGTTTCATGTCGTGTTACCTGGTTCGTCCACAACGGGCCGGAATGGCCCCCGTTTTAAGAGATCGGCGATTCTAGAGAAAGCAAGCCTCTAGGTCAATTTCCAACCAGCTTTTCCTTTATCTATGTATGTCCGGGGACGGGGTTGTGAGCCAGGGTCAGGTAGATATAAAAATAAAGAAGGAAAGTATTTAAAGCTTTTCTGTAAAGCTTATAAAGGCTAGGGACGGCACCTTCTGTGGATAACTGGCTTCAGCCCTTCTATTCCGTACTGTACAGAGAATGACAACACGGTTGAGAAACGGTGTCCTCCCTGTGCTGCGCTATCGGAAAACCTGTGCGTGGAACGAGCAGTTATCCACAGGCGACTTACCCACAGCGTTTCGACCCGAGTTGTGCAACGACCTCAAGTGGGGTTATCCACAGAGCTTATGCACATACCGCTGGTCGTGTTTATTCGGGGTAAGACGTTGATTC